>CAMAIG010000123.1 GCA_945835085.1 uncultured Ruminococcus sp.
TTTTATTAGCAGATTATCTACTTATATTTTGCCCCGCAATAACTCAAATATTTCTGTGGGAAAAATTTCAAAAGCAGCAAAAAAATCAGTCTGCGGTAAAGAACAACCGCAGGCTGAATATTGTATTTAGCTTTTAGAACATAAATTATTCGCAGATAAGGTCAAACAGCAGTTTTTCAAGTGTGCTGCTTTCTTCATCTGTAAGTGCATAGCAGAAATTATCACCGTACTGCGTTGAGAAGCGGATAGAGTTTTTTCCGCAGTATATCCGCAGACTGTTTCCCTGATCGTCTGCAAGATCAATGATGTATCTGTATTCATACGACGAGCATTCTTCGGCGTCCTTTTCCGTAATGTGGGATAAAAGTTCGAATATCGGAGAAAGCTTGTCGGAGTCTGTAACAGTCACTGCATCATAGGCTGCAATGGTGCCTGTATTTTCTATATAATCCTCAAAAAGAGGTGTGATCACCGCAAATGTCATGGCATTGCGGATTTGAGAAAATTCATCGTAAGCAGATCTTCCGGAATAGGAGTCGGGTGAGATAGCGGCAGGGGCAATACTGTCGCAGTCATTGTCCATATCGTTATCGCCGTATTCGGGGGATACGGACGGCTCGGTAATTTCACCCGATCCATCTCCGTCAAGTCCATCTCCCGCATCAAGGTCGCCATCTGTTTCGAAATCATTTTCTTCGCTGTCCGAATAATTGGTGCCGTTATTTGTGGGTGGAACATACTCGGCATCGAAAAGCTCAGGTTCATTCTTTTCGGAAGTCTGAGGGGTGCTTTCCACAGGGGAATTTTCCTCAGGTGATGAATATCCGGAAATGTTATCAGCTCCATTGCCCATGTCTTTGGGAGAGTTACCCATAACAACAGACTCGGTGACAGCCTCTTCTATAATATCTGCTTCTGTCTGATGAATAGTTTCCTGTGCTTCGATGGGGTCATTTTCGTAAGGACCGCCTGTGATATCATTTGCAGAAACGGTTTCGGCAGCAGTTGTTTCCTCATGCTGTGAAGCCGCAATGATATCGTCCGACAGGGGAAGCTCTTTATTGCCTGCTGCAAGTGCAAGCACAATGCAGGCTGCAGCCGCTGTGGCTGCCATGGGTAAAATGCGGAATATTTTCTTCCGTGCCCCGTCTGCTGCCTGACTGTCACGGAGCTTAGCCATTTTCTCGGCAGTTCGCTCGTTAAAATCGGGTGATATCCCGATGCTGTCGGCAGCCTTTTTATATTTATCTGAAAAATCAGTCATACCTAAAATCCTCTCCCAGTTTTTTTCTCAGCAGCTCACGTCCACGGGCAAGCTGTGTGCCTGCCGTGGCTGTGCTGATATGCTTTGCGGCGGCTATCTCTGCAAGACTCAGCCCGTTATAGTAATACAGATGTATCACCGTTCTGTACTTTTCAGGCAAGGACATCACGGCTTCCAAAAGCTCTCTGCCGTTATCGTCCTCGGGGCTGCCGCCCGTTTGCTGCGTTGCAGCCGACAAATCATCATCAGACAGTACCGTCCTGCTGACCCAGCTTGATTTCAGGTGATTTTTGCACTTGTTGACTGCTGTTCTCAGGAGCCATGCCTTTTCGTGCTCGCTGCTTTCAAAAACGGGTCTGTGCGTTATCAGCCCGCAGAAAACGTCCTGTGCAATATCCTCAGCGTCATGGATATTCCTGACGTAGGAAAAGCACAGCCTGATAATAGTAACTGAGTAAGTATCAAGCACATATCGGATGTATTCGTCGTCAAAGGTACCATTTGATCCCGAATACATTTCTATATTTTATCCCCTTTCCGGAGCTTATTAGAAGCGCTTCTGTATATAATACAATCAAGAAGCACATTATTTTTCACTTTTTTCAGATATTTTTTGAAAAACTTATTTTTTTATTCAGATGATCCGTGTAAATGTTATTTTATCTTCACACCAAGGAGCAAAGCAAGCTCCGCAGCCTGTTCATAGCTTACGGTCACGCCCTTGAGAGAATTAAGCGAAAACCTTGCACCTGCAATGATCGAGTCGCTGAGATCGCAGCAGCCAAGTGCAGTCCCGCCGAAATCTCCTCCCGTAAGATCGCATGAGCTGAGCCTAACCGATCGGAATTTCGCATCCGCAAAACAGCAGGCTTCAAGCCTTGAGGAAGATAGCTCTGTGCTTTTGAGTTCACTTCCACCGAAGGAAGTGTATTTTCCGCTGCAGCCGCTAAATGAGCATTTATCAATAAGTGTTTCCGAAAAGGAAGCTCCCGTGAGCCTGCATTTTTCAAAGCAGCATTCTCTGAAGGTGGATTCGGGGAAGCTTGTGTTTGAAAGGTCGCAGCTTATAAACCTCACCTTCCTGAAATAAACATTCTCAAATGTGCTTCCCGAAAAGCTGCAGCCTGTGAAAACACATTCGGAAACATCTCCGCCGAAAACTTTGCAGTTCTCGGCAGACTCATTTTCGGCATTTAAATTTTCGATCCTGATATCCTCATTATCCATAAGCGATGCTATTGTCATTTTAACCTCTCCATATAAAAAGGAGCTGTTGCGGGCAGCTCCTTAAGTTTATTATTCATCATCATCAAAATTACCGGGAATATGTAATTGCTTCACCGGGATTCTTTTAAGCGGGGAGTATGCAAACTTGCTGCAGGAAGAGTCGCCGTTTACCAGACCTCGCTTTTCGCACAGGACCTTTCCGCCGTCCTTTGCTCTGACACCGAAGGTACAGTACTGGCACTGTGGTTCGATAGAGTTGCCGAAGTATTTTTTCTTTGCCATATAAACATTCCTTCCTTTAAGCAAAAATGGATCCCTGTGACGGATCTGTTTTTATTTACCGTACACTATCATTATATCACATTTTTTCTTTTTTGGCTACATTTTTTTGTGAGATTAGTAAAATCGTCATAATCAACAAAAATACAGATAATATTGGTGAACTATGCCTACCGCCATTAGATATGCCGATACTTATGCCGGGAATATTTGCATTTACAGCCACCGCTGTGACCTTGTAAAATAGTGGTATCATTTTTTGGCAGATGAAAAACGATATAACTGCACAAGGGAGCCTTGAAATAAGCGCCTTTGCAAAAGGGACCTCCCCGCAGGCAGAGCATATCTGCAGATGTACGCAGATCCCTCCGAAGGAAAGCATGGCAGCAGTAATTGGCAGAAGCGTCAAAGGGTCGCCCTTTATAAGGCTCAGATTGCTTATCTCAAAAAAGGAACGAATAACGGGAATGAGCGAAGGTGTGCTTATCCCCGAAATGCGCGACAGAAAGCCTGCAATTTCTGCAAAAAAGTCCGTTTCCGATATCACCCCCAGAAACGCCCCCGTAAATACTATCATAGCACATATCATCAGCATGGTTTCCGAGCCGTTTTTCACGCTTCTTGTAAATATTTCCGCAGTAAAGGTCAGATCGATCTCTGCTGATTTTTTGGGCGGTATGTGTCTTAATGGTGCTGTTACCAGTGCCCCAAGGAGATTTGTCCCGCACACTGCAATAAAAACAGCCTTCCACGCATCTGGACATTCGGGAATGGCGGTAGCAGTCACCGCATAGATAAAGGCAGGTCCCGGAGCGATGCAGAAGCAAAGAAGCTCACCGCTCTCCTTAGGGCTTATCCTTTTGTTTCTTAGTAGCTCGTTTATCAGAGCCGCTCCGATGGGATATCCCGCAAGCTGGCTTATTATAAGCACGGGGAAATATTCCTCGGGAAGACGGAATATGTACCTTGAAATCGGTGAAAAGGGCTTTGCAGTCAGTCTGTACACACCTGTTGAAATGAACAGCTTGGATATCACCGTAAATGCAAAAAGCGACGGTATTATGACCCCAAGACATATTGAAACAGCCTGTGCCGCTCCTGCCGCCGCTTCTCCTGCCGAGAAAACAAGCAGCATACCTCCTGCACATATGAGCAGTGCAGCAGCAATATTAATTATCTTTTTGCCCTTCATGTTTCTTTGCTCCTGTTATATATTTTAGTGATGGATAATATAATTATATCGGGAGCGGATGAGAATATTCCGCAGCAGAAAAATTTCGGAGGATATTATATGGCGGCTTATAACGGTTCCCAGATAGTTATCTGCGGAA
The DNA here is from genome assembly GCA_945835085.1 of uncultured Ruminococcus sp. Lineage (GTDB taxonomy): Bacteria > Bacillota > Clostridia > Oscillospirales > Ruminococcaceae > Huintestinicola. The sequence goes on from CAMAIG010000123.1 coordinate 4,102, forward strand.
ATACATATCTGGAGGTCGAAAACTGCAAAAGGATAATGGAATATAACGATATTTATCTCAAGGTCAGGACTACCGACGGGATAATTGCCGAAATATGGGGCTCGGGGCTTCGCCTGTCCGATTACAATACAAACGGGATAGCCGTAAGAGGAAATATTTCTTCCATAGAGCTGCATGGAAAAGGGGAGGAGTAATGTGTACTTCAACAGTCTTAGAAGCAGAACGGGATTTTGTATCTATTCGGAAAGCTCGGCAGATCTCGGTAAATTCATAAATTCCCTCAGAAACAGCCCCATACAGTTTTACGGTCTGACCTTCCGAAGGGATAAGCTTTACGGATATGTGCGGTCGGGAAACTATGAACGGCTTGAAAGGCTTGCTTCGGAGCATAGCCTTATCTGTGAAAGGACGGAGGAAAGAGGGATATATTTCGTAACCAAAGGCTATCATCTGCGATTTGGGATCATTGCAGGCTTTCTGCTGTCTTTGATAATGCTTTGGGTAATGTCCGACCGAGTGACCCGCATTGATATCGGCGGAAACGAAAGAGTGACCGAGGAGGAGCTGCTCTCACTTCTTAGGGATACGGGGATATATGTTGGCAGCCGCATATCAGATATTGACCTTCGGGCAGCGGAGCGGCAGATCGTGGGCATGGACAAGGACATTGCCTGGGTCGGTATAAGGCATACGGGCAGCAGGGTAGTGGTGGAGATAGACGAGATAAACCCTATCCCCGAAATGGAGCGAAGCAATACGCCCTGCAATATAGTTGCCGCCCGTGACTGTCAGATAAAGCAGGTCAGGGTTTACAGCGGCATGCTTATCCCCATGGTAGGGGACAGCGTGCGAAAGGGCGATGTTATCATCAGCGGAGTCGTTGATACAAAATTCGGCAGAAGCTTCTATGTTCATGCAATGGGAGAGATTACGGGGGTCTACAGGGAAAAAATGACCTTTTCCCAGCCCCTTCATGACACCGAAAGGATACATACGGGAAATGCAGTGAAAAAGGCTGTATCAATATTCGGGAAAAGAATTGTATATCACAGGGAGGGAAAGGTAACGGGGGAATATGAATATTATGAGGAGGAAGCTCCCCTTCGCATCGGAAAAATAACCTTTCCCATATCTCTTGTCACCATGCACTATTCGCTGACAGAGGAGGTAACTGTAACAAGGACAGCAGAGGAAGCGTTCAGGCTGTGCGAGAACAGGATAAAAAATTACGAGGAAAATTTTCTTTCGGGAGATGTTACCGTTACAGACAGGGAAATTGTCCGCAAGGACAGTGAAAATGCAGTCACCGTTACCGTTGTGTTCACCGTTGAAGGCGAAGTGGGTACCGATCACAGCATCTTTGCAAAATATGAGGGCAGAGAGCAGCCCGAAGCTCCGAAAAAAGAAGCTGACTGAATCATTTAAATATCATGGACAAGAAAAAAGCAGTAACCCGAAGGATCGGATCACTGCTTTTTTTTAGTTCAATAAAAAAGTTTTGCTCAGATTACTTAAGCTCAACAGTAGCGCCTGCAGCTTCGAGCTTAGCCTTGAGCTCTTCAGCCTCAGCCTTGGGAGCAGCTTCCTT
>CAMAIG010000124.1 GCA_945835085.1 uncultured Ruminococcus sp.
ATACTTGCCATCTTACCAACGAGTTGGCTTCAGCGACACGCTGATCCGTTTATTTCCGACGGCATATGATTAAGTCCGTAGGCGAGGGTCATAAGACTGTCCCCCAGATGAACGTTTACTATTATTATGCCGCTGTATTTTTTTTCGATCTGCCTCATGTCGTAATGTGAGAAGTTCCAGAATGCTTTTATCCCGCTGACGGCAAGCTTTTCCGCTATATCTCCTGCGGCTGCCTTGGGTATGCACAGGATAGCTATCTCGGGCTTGTTTTCGGCTATGAAGCCGTCAAGCTCCGTCATTGGACGTATGGGCATTTCTGCGGCTATGCTCCCCGCTTTCACAGGGTCGCTGTCGAATATCCCGCACAGCCTCATGCCGTATTTCTCAAACTGCATATGTGTGGCTATGGCTTTGCCCAGGTTTCCCGCACCGATGAGTATTGCTCTGCGTTCACGGTCTACTCCCAGTATCCTGCCTATCTCCTCACGAAGCTCGGGCAGATTATATCCGTAGCCCTGCTGTCCGAAGCCCCCGAAGCAGTTAAGGTCCTGCCGTATCTGGGAGGCTGTCAGGGACATTCTCTCCGCAAGATCGGCAGAGGAAATTTTTAAGTTCCCCTGCTCGATAAGCTCGCCAATGAATCTGTAATACCGGGGCAGCCGTTTTATTACCGATGAGGATATATCCTCTTTCTTTGCCATAGTACACCTCATGAGTTTTTTCGGGTCATACCGATAATCAGAGCATTTCGCCAAGTCTTACTGCGATCTCCTTCAGGAAGGTTTCGGTGTCTACCTTCTTCTTGTTCTCGATGGAGGAAAGAGCAGCGAGATCTCCTGTCATTACGCCCTCTTCGATAGTTCTGATGGTTGCGGCTTCAAGAGTATCTGCATAGCGGATAAGCTCGGGAAGCTCATCAAGCTCGCCTCTCTTGCGGAATGCTCCCGACCATGCAAAGATAGTTGCAACGGAGTTTGTAGAGGTGGTTTCGCCCTTGAGGTACTTGTAATAATGACGCTGAACTGTTCCGTGAGCTGCTTCGTACTCATAAACTCCGTCGGGAGAAACGAGAACGGAGGTCATCATTGCAAGGCTTCCGTAGGCTGTTGCTACCATGTCGGACATTACGTCGCCGTCATAGTTCTTGCACGCCCAGATATAGCCGCCCTCGGAACGGATTACTCTTGCCACTGCGTCGTCGATAAGGGTATAGAAATACTCAATGCCTGCTGCTTCAAACTTTTCCTTATACTCATTCTCGTAGATCTCCGCAAAGATATCCTTGAAGCGGTGGTCGTATTTCTTGGAGATAGTGTCCTTAGTTGCAAACCAAACGTCCTGCTTGGTGTCAAGGGCGAAGTTAAAGCAGCTTCTTGCAAAGCTTGAAATGGAATTGTCCTTGTTGTGAAGTCCCTGGATTATTCCTGCGCTGTCCTTGAAATCATAGATAAGGGAGCGTGTTTCATTGCCCTCGCTGTCTGTGCAGACAAGCTCACACTTGGAATTCTTGGGAACCTGCATCTCTGTGTTCTTATAAACATCACCGTATGCGTGACGGGCAATGGTGATAGGCTTTGTCCATGTGGGGATATAGGGAGTGATGCCCTTTACTATGATAGGTGTACGGAAAACTGTGCCGTCAAGGATAGCACGGATAGTTCCGTTAGGTGATTTCCACATTTCCTTCAGGTTGTACTCGGTCATTCTTGCAGCGTTTGGTGTGATGGTTGCACACTTTACAGCTACACCGTATTTCTTAGTAGCCTCTGCGGAGTCGATAGTTACCTGATCGTTTGTTTCGTTTCTGTACTCAAGACCGAGATCGTAATATTCGGATTTAAGATCTACAAAGGGATTAATAAGAATGTCCTTGATCATTTTCCAGATAACTCTGGTCATCTCATCTCCGTCCATCTCGACGAGGGGTGTTTTCATCTGAATTTTAGCCATTGTGTTAACCTCCGTATATATATTTAGGGTATTGCGAAAATTATGTCGGTATCGTCCGATGTATATAGATTTATCGCCCTTTCAAACATGGGCATTATGTCCTCACGCTTGTTTCCGAATGCTCCGCAGCCGAATGCACCGAGAATAATAAGCTCGGGCTTCTTTGACCGGGCAAGGGAAACTATCCTGCCTATCCTGCGTTCCATGATCTCATTTGCCTTTTTGCTGCTGATAAGAAGCGAAGATTCATATCTGTTGACCGCAGGGCAGGTGATAAAATCGCACATCACAGGCTCGGCAAGAAATTCTCCCCTGTCATTTCTTATAACGGGGACGTTTTCCGTCCATATGATGCCGTCGGTATAATCGGCGGTGATATGCTTCATGTTTGCATGATAGAACTGCTTTACGTCCTTTATGGCATAGTAGAGCATGGAAGCTCTGCAAAGGCTTTCCTCCTGAGCGTTCCCGCCCATGAGATATGCCCCACCCGGGACAAGCGCATTGGCAAAATTAAGTGCTGCACAGTGCTTGTGGCGGTTACTCAGGATACACTCTATGGTGGTCAGCTTAACGGTATGTGCGGAAAGCTCAAAGGGAACAGTCCTTCCCGTTCTGACAGGCTCAAACTGAGGAAAATACTCCGAGGTCATGGTTTCCGTGTATTTTTCGGAGAAAATGCGGTCGTTTTCACGCTTTATGGTCATGTATGACGCCATATCCTCAGTCCTTCCTTTTTGAAAGGGACAGTATTACTCCTATGCCTGTGCCTGCCGCTGCTCCCCCTATTATCCAGGGGATAAACGCCGACTGTATGCTTCCTGCCACTGCTCCGAATATCACTCCCAGACTAAGACCGATAAGGATATCTCCTGTCTTTGTCCGACGGGCATTGTACTGTGTGTCATGAAGCTCTTTTAGCCTGAGTATTCTGCTCCCTCCGTCCCCTGTTTCCGTGTCGTAGGAAATATCCTTCAGATCGTCACAGGGAAAATCGGGGCACATTCCGCAGTGTTCACAGCCCTTTTGCGTGCAGCAGTCATAGATCTCGCACTGCTCGTCCTCAAATACCTTGCCCTGCATACAGCCGGGGCAGTCGTTTTCCTCGGCAAAGCGGCAGGCTGTGCAGTCCATGCCGCATTTTGCCAGAGTGATCTTTTCTGTATTTTCATTCATGCCTTTACTGTGTATTGTTTGTCACCAGAATAATGATAGCTATTATGCCGCAGATCGCTGCCGAGATGCCGGTAGCGTTTTTATTGGAAATATCGGGGAAAAGCTTTTTTATGATGAAGCTGAGAATCAATGTGCCTGCCAACATGCCAAGATAGACGAAAAGATCTTCTTTTGACCGTATCCTGACTCTTCTGAGGGCTGCCTGTTCAAAAATCAGCGAATTCATATTTTTTCTCCCCGATCTGTATTGTTTACTTCAGGCTCTCTCTTGTGTAGTCAAGAAGACCGCCTGCAAGCATGATATCCTTTGTTCTGCCCGAAAGCTCGCAGAGAACGGGGATATCCTTTCCTGTGGTCTTGTTTGTTACGGTAAGCTCGGTTTTTCCCGATTCAACAGCCGCTCTTACGTCTGCGATAACAAGCTCGTCACCCTGGGAGATAAGGTCGTAATCGCTTTCGTTAACGAATGTGAGGGGAAGAATACCTGCATTGATAAGGTTTGCTCTGTGAATTCTTGCAAAGCTCTTTACAAGCACTGCCTTAACGCCGAGGTAAAGAGGTGCAAGGGCTGCGTGCTCACGGGAGGAGCCCTGACCATAGTTGGAGCCGCCTACTATAATGCTCTTGCCCATTTCCTTTGCTCTTACGGGGAACTTTTCGTCGCAAACTGTAAAGCAGAAATTGGAAATTGCAGGGATATTGGAGCGGAGAGGAAGTATCTTCGCACCTGCGGGCATGATATGGTCTGTGGTGATATTATCGCCGACCTTCAGCGAACAGCCGCAGTCGATAGTGTCTGCAAGAGGTGCTGTTTCGGGGAAGGGCTTGATGTTGGGTCCACGGAGTATCTCAACCTTATCCATCTCCTCCTCGGGAGCGGGAAGGGCGATCATGTTGTCGTTGATAACGAATTCCTCGGGCATTGTGAATTCAAAGGTGCTTTCAATTGTTCTCGGGTCTGTGAGAACGCCTGTTACTGCGGAGATAGCAGCGGTTTCGGGAGATACGAGATATACCTGTCCGTCCTTGGTGCCGCTTCTGCCCTCAAAGTTACGGTTGAAGGTTCTGAGGGAAACGCCCTTTGAATTAGGGGACTGACCCATGCCTATGCAGGGGCCGCAGGCACTTTCAAGGATACGGGCACCTGCGTCGATGAGAATTGCCAGGGCACCGTTCTGTGCAAGCATATTGAGGACCTGCTTTGAGCCGGGTGCGATGGAAAGGGAAACGTCGGGGTGAACGGTCTTGCCCTTCAGAATGTGAGCGACCTTCATCATATCCATAAGGGAGCTGTTTGTGCAGGAACCGATGCAGACCTGATCTATCTTCATTTCGCCAAGCTCTGCCATGCTCTTTACGTTGTCGGGAGAATGAGGACAAGCTGCAAGAGGAACAAGCTCGGAAAGGTTTATCTCAACGATCTCGTCATATTCTGCGTCCTCGTCGGCAGAAAGGGGAACATAAACGTCCTCACGCTTCTGAGCCTTAAGGAACTGTCTTGTGATCTCATCGGAGGGGAAGATAGAGGTCGTTGCGCCAAGCTCTGCACCCATGTTTGTGATGGTGGCTCTCTCGGGAACGGAAAGGGTCTTTACGCCCTCGCCGCAGTACTCGATGACCTTGCCTACGCCGCCCTTAACGGAAAGGCGCTTCAGGACTTCAAGGATAACGTCCTTTGCGGAAACCCATGGGGAAAGCTTGCCTGTAAGCTCTACCTTGACTATCTTGGGGTATGTAATGTAATATGCGCCGCCGCCCATTGCAACTGCAACGTCAAGTCCGCCTGCACCGATAGCGATCATTCCGATGCCGCCGCCTGTGGGAGTGTGGCTGTCGGAGCCGATAAGGGTCTTGCCCGGTGCGCCGAAGCGTTCAAGGTGTACCTGGTGGCAGATGCCGTTGCCGGGTCTGCTGAAATAAATTCCGTGCTTCTTTGCACAGGAGCCGATGAAACGGTGGTCGTCGGCATTTTCAAAGCCTGACTGGAGTGTATTGTGGTCAATATAAGCAACTGAACGCTCGGTCTTTACTCGGGGTACGCCCATTGCTTCGAATTCGAGGTACGCCATTGTACCGGTTGCGTCCTGTGTAAGTGTCTGATCAATTCTGATGCCTATCTCGCTGCCCTTGACAAATTCGCCGTCAACAACGTGAGCTTTGAGAATTTTTTCTGTTAATGTAAGTCCCATGTGCTATCTTTCCTTCCTGAGAAAACTTTCCGGCAGGCATTGTGAAGCCCGCTTATACACTTATTATAACTGCTTTTTCCGTTCTTGTCAATGCAGTTTTGCCTTAGCAAAGCGGTTTACGGGCTTTTTTGCGAATTTGTACCAAAAGTTGCACGGTTTGCACAAAAAAATCTGCATGAAAAAAGGAATTTTTTTTATAAAACCTATTGACAACCCGAAAAACTTGTGTTATAATATAACTCGTCGCTGATACATCGGTGACTTCATGCGGGTGTAGTTCAATGGTAGAACTCCAGCCTTCCAAGCTGGTCGCGTGGGTTCGATTCCCATCACCCGCTCCA
>CAMAIG010000125.1 GCA_945835085.1 uncultured Ruminococcus sp.
CTTTCCTTTCATTTAAATTTATAAGCTTCATTGTTTCCATATCAAGCTCACGGTAATAGCAGTTGTTTGCAACGCCCTTATAGCTTGTATGGCAGATATTTCCCTTATCGGGAGTTGCCATGAAAACCAGAGAATTCTGCTCGCAGTTTACAAACACACGGTGCAGGGTGAAGGTATTTCCCGATTCCTTGCCCTTGAACCACAGCTCGTTGCGTGATGTGCTCCAGAGCACAACCTTTCTGAGCCTTATGGATTCCTCCAGCGCCTGCTTGTTGATATAGGCAATGAGAATTACCTCTTTTGTGTTCATATTCTGAACGGCAACGGGGATAACTCCGCAGTTTTCGGGCATTTTCTCTATCTTGCTCCAGTCGAGCATCAGTTCATTTGTTTCTTCGATCAGACCCATCTGTGTTCACCTCAGACCATTCTAACGGGGATATTATGGTGCTTCATCTCTTCCTTGACCTCGCCTACCGTAAGCTCCTTATAGTGGAAAAGGGAGGCAGCAAGGGCTGCTGCTGCACCTGTTTGCTCAAACACATCGGTAAAATGCTTAAGCGAACCGCAGCCCCCGCTGGCAATAACGGGTATTTTTACGGCGCTGCACACGGCATTGAGCATATCAATATCAAATCCGCCCTTAACTCCGTCGGTGTCCATTGAGGTAAGGAGTATTTCTCCTGCACCGAGAGCCTCCGCCTGCTTTGCCCATTCTACCGCATCAATGCCCATATCTATCCTGCCGCCGTTGATAACTACCGTATAATGACCGTCGGGGCATTTCTTTGCGTCAATTGCAACCACTACGCACTGACAGCCGAAAATATCCGCTGCCTCTCTTATAAGCTGAGGATTCTTTACCGCAGCAGAATTAACGGAAACCTTGTCTGCACCTGCTCTCAGGGTATCCCTGAAATCGTCGATAGTCCTTATTCCTCCGCCTACCGTAAGCGGAACGAAAACCTTACGGGCAGTTCTTCTCACCACATCGAGCATTGTACCTCTGCCCTCGTGAGATGCTGTTATATCAAGAAAAACTATTTCGTCGGCGCCCTGTGCGTCATACTCTGCGGCACATTCTACGGGGTCGCCAACTTCCTTTATCCCAACAAAGTTGATGCCCTTAACGACCTTGCCCTCACGAACGTCAAGACATGGGATTATTCTTTTTGCAAGCATGATCTTTATTCCTTTCAGTTACATAAGGTCAGCAAAATTGCTGAGTATTTTAAGTCCTGTTTTTCCGCTTTTTTCAGGGTGGAACTGCGCTCCGTAAACTGTTCCTCGGTTTACAAGAGCCGTAACTCTCTCGCCGTAGCCGCAATATGCCGAAACGTCCTCATCGGCACATCTTGCACTGTATGAATGAACGAAATAAACGTATTCATCATCGCCCAGACCCTTAAGAAGCGGGCAGTCACGGTTTTTCTCCAGCTTGTTCCAGCCGATGTGGGGTATGGAAAGATCGTCGGGAGTCATGAGCCTGACCTCACCGTCTATTAGTCCAAGTCCCTCTGTTTCTTCAAATTCATATCCCTTTGAGAATATCAGCTGCATTCCGAGGCAGATACCGAGAAACGGCTTTTTTACCGCTTCTTCCTTTATTACCTCCACAAGCCCCGATTCCGAAAGCTTATTCATCGCCCAGGGAAAGGCTCCCACTCCGGGAAGTATTATCCCGTCGGCATTTCTGATATCCTCCGCATTCTTTGTAAGCTCTGCGGAAAGACCGAGATAATCACATGCATTTTTCACGGAAAAGATATTGCCCGCACCGTAATCAACGATAGCTATCATTTAAAGCACCCCTTTTGTGGAAAGAACTTCACCGCCTGTTATCACAAGGGCAGATTTCAGCGCATGAGCCAGCGCCTTGAACATTGCCTCGTTTTTGTGGTGATCGTTGGAGCCGTAGGGGCACTTCACATGGAGCGTGATGCCCGCATTAAATGCAAAAGCTCTCATGAATTCCTCTGTAAGGCAGTTGTCATATTCCCCTGTTCTCGGGTCGGAAAAGCTGCACTCATATACAAGGAAGGGTCTGCAGCTTATGTCAAGGCTGCAAAATCCCAGGCTCTCGTCCATGGGGATAAATGCAGTGCCGTAGCGTGCAATGGTCCCTGACTCCCTGAGAGCAGCTCTCAGTGCCTGACCCAGAACTATTCCCGTGTCCTCAACGGTGTGATGTCCGTCAACAAAAAGGTCGCCCTTTACCGAAACGTCCATGTCAAATCCGCCGTGAACGCACAGCGCTGTGAGCATATGATCGAAAAATCCTATGCCGGTGTCGATATTATGCTTTCCGCTTCCGTCAAGACAAAGCTTTACGTTTATCTGTGTTTCCTTGGTGTTTCGTGAAATTTCCGAGCTTCGCATTTTATCATTCCTTTCAGGTATATCAGTCCTCAAAACGTATCTTTACGGCATGAGCGTGAGCGGTAAGCCCTTCCTTTTCTGCAATGCATACGATATCATCATGAGCATCACGGAGAGCCTGCTCAGTATAATAAATGAACTGTGAACGCTTTACAAAGCTGTTTACGGAAAGAGGGGAGAAAAATCTTGCCGTTCCGCTTGTGGGAAGAACGTGGTTGGGTCCTGCGTAATAGTCCCCAAGGGGCTCGGGGCTGTACTGTCCCATAAATACGGAGCCAACATTATCAAGGCAGCCCAGATATCTCATAGGATCTGCCACCTGTATCTCAAGATGCTCGGGAGCAAGTGAATTTGCAAGCTCAACTGCTCCGTAGATGTTATCGGTAACGATAACTGCACCGAAATTGTCGATAGAAGCACGGATTATCTCGTTTCTTTCAAGCTCTGCCATCTGCTTTTCAAGCTCGGCGGAGGTTTCATCGGCTATTCTCTCGCTGGAAGTGATAAGTATTGCGGAGGCAAGCCTGTCGTGCTCTGCCTGTGACATAAGGTCGGCTGCAAGGAATGCGGGATTTGCTGTTTCATCTGCAACGATAAGTATCTCGCTGGGTCCTGCTATCATATCAATATCCACCTTGCCGTAAAGAAGCTTCTTTGCGGTGGCAACAAAGATATTGCCGGGGCCTACTATCTTATCTACCTTGGGTATCTCCTCGGTTCCGTATGCAAGTGCGGCGATAGCCTGTGCGCCGCCTGCCATGAATACCCTGTCAACGCCAACGATAGCTGCTGCTGTTAAGATATCGGGATTGGGCTTTCCGTCCTTGCCCGGAGGAGTTACCATGATTATCTCCTTGACTCCCGCAATTTTTGCGGGAACGGCATTCATGAGAACGGAGGAAGGATATGCCGCTGTTCCTCCGGGAACATAAAGTCCCACTCTGTCAAGTCCTCTTACTCTCTGACCGAGAATGCAGCCGTCAGACTTTGCGTCGATAAAGCTCTGCTCCTTCTGACGATTGTGAAACTCGGTAATATTCTCCATTGCATTGAGAAGCGCATTAACGAACTGCTCGTCGGCATCCTCAAGAGCCTGATGAATAACATCAAGGGGCACCTCATAATATTCGGGGAGCTTGCCGTCGAATTTAAGGGTATAATCCTTTACAGCCTTGTCGCCGTTTTCCTTAACGTTATCAATTATTTCGGAAACGATCTCGGAAATTTTCTTATCCGTTTCGCCGTTTCTCTTTTCTACTTCCTTTAAAAAGCTGATCTCGGCACTGCCGTCAGCCACGATTTTTCTTATCATTCCGATTACCTTCCTTCTTATCCTATATTTGCTTCGATAGCGCTGATAAGCTTCTCAATCTCCTCTTTGCGGAGCTTAAGGCTTACCATATTTGCAATAAGTCTTGCGGAAATGGGGCAGATATACTCATAAACCTCAAGTCCGTTTTCCTTTAGGGTGGTGCCTGTTTCAACTATATCAACTATGGCGTGTGAAAGTCCCAGAAGGGGGGCAAGCTCAACGCTTCCCTCTATCTTTACGATATCCACGTCCATGTTTTTCTTTTCAAAGAATGTTCTTGCAACATTTGGGTATTTTGTTGCGATGGTCCTTACATGAGTGCCCTCATAAAAATCCTCGCCCTTTTTGCCTGCCAGTGCAAAACGGCACCTGCCAAAGCCCAGGTCGGAAAGCTCAAAGAATTTTCCGCTCATTTCAATTATTGTATCCTTGCCCACAACGCCCAGATCGCATACGCCGTTTTCCACATATGTGATAACGTCCGCCGCCTTTGCAAGAACGACCTCAATGGTATCTCCGACGGGAAGGATAAGCTTTCTTCCCTTTTCATGAACGGCTGTGCAGTCATAGCCGATCTTTTCAAGAAGAGCTACCGTATCCTTTTCCAGCCTGCCCTTGGTCAGTGCAATTCTCAGAGGTCTTGTTGTATTGCTGTTCATTATATATGTACATTCCTTTCAAATCAGAGATTTATTGTCGAAACGGTTTCGGAAACTACATCAATACGCTTTATTCCCTTTTCCGAGGCATATGCCTTTACTTCCTCGATAGTGTCAAAAACAGCATTTTCAACGGTAATACCGTCAGCAATAAGCTTCTTTTCATAGAATACCGCATCGGTTTCATATCCGTCCTCACCGAACACAATAACATCGGCAGGTGCGGGAGTAAAGTCGATCTTTTTAAGCTCTGTTCTGGCAACTGCATCTACATTTACCGCAAAGCCCGTTGCGGGAACGTCATATCCGAATTCCGACAGGAGCTTATCATATCGTCCTCCCGAAAGAACAGCATCGCCGCAGCCCTCGATATATCCCTTGACAACTATGCCTGTATAGTAATCCATTCTGTTTACAAGTCCCAGGTCAATGGTTATCATTCCCTTGTAGCCGAGGGAGGAAATGCTTTCATAAATGGATTTAAGCTCTTCCACTGCTTCATCAGCCTTTGGGTCGGAATAAAGCTTTTCAGCCTCTTCAAAAACCTCTTCGCCGCCGAAAAGCCTTGGGAGCTTGCGGAGCGCCCTTGTTTCGGGAGTATCTCCGATGCTTTCAAGAAGGTCATTGAGAGCGGGATAATTCTTTACTTCAATAAGGCTTCTGATATTTTCGGCAGTGTCGCTGTCGCAGCCGAGATTTTCAAGAAGTGCCTTGAAAAAGCCTATATGACCAAGCTCCAGACGGAAGCCCTCTGTTTCAAAGGAAGAAAGCACCTCAAGTGCATTGGCAAGGACCTCTATTTCGGCACGCTTTGAGGTTGAGCCGATAAGCTCAATGCCTGTCTGACGTATCTCGTCGCTTCTGCCTCTCATGCTGGGCTTATTTCTGTAAACACTCTGACTGTAGCAAAGACGTATGGGAAGTGCCTGATCTCTCAGTCTTGTGGCAGCCATTCTTGCAATAGGCATGGTTGAATCGGGACGGACAACCATCAGCCTTGCCTTGTTGTCCACAAGCTTGTACATTGTTTCCTGGGGGAAATATCTGGACTTCATGTTGAATACATCATAAAATTCAAGTCCCGGTGTTACTACCTCGGAATATCCTCTTGACTTGAAAATATTCTGCAGTCGGGTCTCCACCGCTCTTACAGCGGCACATTCCTCAAAAAGAAGGTCTCTTGTACCTTCGGGGGTGATGAGATCATAACGTTTCATAAATATAATAACTCCCTGTATTTATTTTAATATATTAAAGTGTTACCATAATATTATGGTAATATGATACCATAACAC
>CAMAIG010000126.1 GCA_945835085.1 uncultured Ruminococcus sp.
ACCATCTCAACCGTATTTCGGGAGCGGATAAGGAGAAATATCAGGGAGCAAAGTCGGGATATTCCGACCTTGATGCCGTTATAAGCGGTCTTAATAAATCAGACCTGCTTATCCTTGCGGCACGTCCCGGTATGGGAAAAACCTCCTTTGCGCTGAATATTGCCGCAAATGTCTGCCGAAGAAGCAGGGACAAGGAGGTCGTTATTTTTTCTCTTGAAATGTCAAAGGAACAGCTTGCGACACGAATTTTGTCGGCGGAGAGCCTTGTTTCCAGCGACCATCTCATAAAGGGAAATATCGACGAAAAGGACTGGGAAAAGCTTGCTCAGGGCGCCGACAGAATGGCGGATATGAATATGTATCTTGATGATACAGCGGGCATTACCGTTGTGCAGATGAAGGCAAAGCTCAGACGTCTTAAAAACGTGGGGCTTGTGATAATCGACTATCTGCAGCTCATGAATTCAAGCAAGCGCACCGACAACAGAGTTAACGAGATATCCGATATCACAAGACAGCTGAAGCTTATGGCAAAGGAGCTGAATGTTCCCGTTATCACCCTTTCCCAGCTGTCCCGTTCGGTGGAATCGAGAACGGATAAGCGTCCCTTGCTTTCAGACCTCCGTGAATCGGGTTCTATCGAGCAGGATGCGGATATCGTTATGTTTCTTTACCGTGACGGCTACTACAATAAGGACAAGGCTAAGGACGTGAACCTTGCGGAGTGCATAGTTGCAAAGAACCGTCACGGCGAAACGGGCACCGTAAATCTTCGCTGGAACGGTCAGTACACCCTGTTCCTCAGCGAGGACAGGCACCCTATGCCCTCGGAGAACTGATATGCTTGATAAGATCGGAAAAACTATTGACCTGCATGAAATGATATCCCGGGGGGATAACATTATTGCAGCGCTTTCGGGAGGAGCGGACAGCGTTTGTCTGCTCCTTGCCATGAAGGAGATTGCTCCATTGTACGGCGCTTCTCTTTGTGCTGTCCACGTTAATCACTCCATGAGAGGTGAGGAGAGCGACAGGGACGAGGAATTCTGCCGAAGCCTTTGCCAAAGGATCAAGATCCCATTTACGGCAAGAAGGGTCGATGTATTTGACTATGTCCGCAAAACGGGCAAGTCAAGCGAGGAAGCCGCAAGAGAGCTAAGATACGGCGTTTTGTTCGAGGAAGCGGAGAAGCTTTCTTCCCCGAAAATAGCCTGTGCCCATAATCTGTGCGACAGCAGTGAAACGGTGCTTTTTAATATCACCCGAGGCACGGGTATCAAGGGCATCTGCGGTATCCCTTTCAGAAGGGATATCATAATCCGTCCCCTTCTTGATGTCACAAGAAGCGAGATTGAGGAGTTTCTTCGGGAAAGGGGACAGGATTTTGTTACGGACAGCAGCAATCTCACCGATGACTATACCCGAAACAGGATAAGACATAGGGTCATTCCCGAGCTTGTGGGAATTAATGAAGGCTTTTACAGGGCAGTTTCAAGGCTGTCAAGGAGTGCAGCAGAGGACGAGGAGTATTTTTCGGAGCTTCTTGACAGGCTCAGCGAAAATGAGATACCTGATATGCCCGCTGCCGTAAGAAAGCGATTTATTGCAAAAAAGCTTTCCGAAGCGAAAATTGAAGCGGGTTTTGACAGGATTTGCGAGCTTGACGGGATAATGAAGGAAAGAAAAGCTGCAAAGGTAAATCTCAGCGGAGATGTTTTTGCTGTTTTTGAAAACGGTATCATGACCGTCCGCAAGATAATTCAGACGGAGAAATTTGATTTTTCGGAAGAGCTTGTTTTTGAGGACGGCAGGGAGATATTTATCCCCCAATTTGATAAAACTGTGAAAATTACAAGGGCTAAAGATGATATTTTTAACGATAGCTCTATTATTCATAAAAAATTAACAAATAATTGCGTCAATTATGTTAAAATACAAGGTGTCGCTGTGTTAAGGAATAAGCGTGACGGCGACAGGATCACGCCTGCCGGAAGGGATTTCAATGTAAGGCTCAAAAAGCTTTACAACAATATGAAGGTCCCTGTTGAGAAACGAGGCACGGCTCTGGTAATTGAGGATAACGGAGGAATAATCTGGAGCGAATACGGGGGAGCGAGTGAAAGAGTTGTCCCGAAAAAAGGCTCAGATCTCCATAATATTTTTGTGATTTCCGTGGAGGAGCATTGAGCATTTTTGCAAGCCTGCGGGAGCAATCTTAGCGGTAATGTGCTGCAAATTCGGCACTATCGGGAAAAGGAAGGATCTATTAAATGAAAAAAGGCAGCGGATTTTTAATTTACATTTTTGTAGCCGTCATAATCATCGGCTCCATGGTCTACTGGCTCAGGCAGTCAATGAAGCCCGAGAGCGAGTACACATATTCGGAGATAATGCAGTATTTCGATAACTATCAGGTGTCGGAATACAAATTTGACCTGGGTACAGGTGAGCTTAATATGACCGTTGAGGAAAACGGCGAGATAAAGGACATCAAGTACACCGTTCCCAATGTGAGCATTTTTATCGACGAGATACAGACAAATGCAGAAGGGGATAACTACCGTGAGGCTTACAACAAGCTCCATCCCGACGCTCCTCTGAAGCAGGAGTATTATAAGATACAGGATAATTCCTGGCTTTTTAACGTCCTCCCCTCCATAATGATACTTGTGCTCATGATAGCATTGTTCGTTTTTACAATGCGTCAGGCAGGAGGCGGCGCTAAGCTCAATAATTTCGGCAAGGCTAATATCAAAAATCAGTCCAAAAAGAAAAATACCTTCAAGGACGTTGCAGGCGCTGACGAGGAAAAGCAGGAGCTTGCAGAGATCGTTGATTTCCTTAAAAATCCCAAGAAATATAATGATATCGGTGCGAGAATACCTAAGGGCGTTCTGCTCATGGGACCTCCGGGAACAGGTAAGACCCTGCTTGCAAAGGCAGTTGCAGGTGAAGCGGGCGTTCCCTTCTTCTCAATTTCCGGTTCGGACTTCGTTGAGATGTTCGTGGGCGTCGGAGCTTCCCGTGTAAGAGATCTGTTTGAAACCGCAAAGAAGAATGCTCCAGCTATCATCTTCATTGATGAGATCGACGCTGTGGGACGCCAGAGAGGTGCAGGTCTTGGGGGCGGACATGATGAGCGTGAGCAGACTCTTAATCAGCTTCTTGTTGAAATGGACGGCTTTGAGGGCAATGAGGGCGTTATCGTTATCGCTGCCACAAACCGCCGTGATATACTTGACCCCGCACTTCTCCGTCCCGGACGCTTTGACCGTGAGGTAATGGTTGGCTATCCCGATGTTAAGGGCAGAGAAGAGATACTTAAGGTCCACGCCAAGAACAAGCCCCTGGGACCCGATGTTGACCTTAACGTTATCGCAAAGACAACGCAGTTCTTCACAGGTGCAGACCTTGAGAACCTTCTCAATGAAGCCGCTCTCCTTGCTGCCCGTCACGACAGAAAGGCCATCACCGAGGCTGATATCGAAGAGGCCACTCTGAAGGTAATTGCAGGACCCGAAAAGAAATCCCACATCACCACCGAGCGTGACAGAAGGATAACCGCTTTCCATGAGGCAGGTCATGCTGTTGCGGCATATTTTCTTCCCGAGTGCGAGAAGGTGCATCAGGTAACGACTATCCAGCGTGGACAGGCTGCAGGTCTTACTGTATGCCGTCCCGAAACCGATGACGCCCACGTTACAAAGGGCAAGATGTATCAGGATATCGTTATGACCATGGGCGGACGTGTTGCCGAGGCAATAAGCTTCGATGATGTCTGCACAGGTGCGTCGGGAGATATCCAGCAGGCTACAAAGCGTGCAAGAGCAATGGTCACTCAGTACGGCTTCTCCGAAAAGCTGGGACCCGTTCAGTACGGCGGCGGCAACAACGAGGTATTCCTCGGAAGAGATTACGGTCATACACAGGATTTCAGCGAGAGCACGGCGGCTCTTATCGACGAGGAAGTTAAGTCTATCATCACAAAGGCATATGCCGAGTGCGAAAAGCTTCTCAGAGAGCATAACGATAAGCTTAATGAGCTTGCCGAGTACCTTATCGAATACGAAAAGATCGACGGAAATGATTTTGAAAAGCTTATGAAAAATGAGCTTGACTGGAGAAATAAGGAAGAAAAGCCCGCAGAGGAGTCTGTGGAAGAAGCTTCCGAAGAGAACAATTCCGAAGAATAATGATAAACGGATGCACTCAGCTGCATCCGTTTTTTTACAATGGAAACTGTTAATAAAATGTAAAAATAGTCATATATTTTGCAAAATCATTGATTTTATACGGCAAATGTGGTAAACTATATGGTATAAGTGTGTTTATGCGGAAGTGTGCCGCATAATATAGGAGGAATAGAAATGGAAAAGACACAGTTTTCGGCAAAGATCAGCGAAAATCTGATGATCGACGGCAGGACCACCATTGAGAAAGCTACTCCCCGTCAGCTTCACAATGCAGTTGCAAGAGCCGTAATGAGCGATATTATCCCCGTATGGAACAGCACAGAGGAAAAGCACAATGCAAAGCGCAGAGCATATTATCTCTCCGCTGAGTTCCTCATGGGAAGGGCTGTTTTCAATAATCTTTACTGTGCAGGACTTCTTGATGAAGCAAAGGAGATTTTTTCCGAGCACGGCATCGACATTGCCTGCCTTGAGGAAATAGAGGACGCTTCCCTCGGCAATGGAGGTCTTGGCAGACTTGCTGCCTGCTTCCTTGATTCCGCAGCTGCCTGTGATATACCCCTTAACGGCTACGGTATCAGATATAAGTACGGACTTTTCAAGCAGTCCATTGGCAACGGCTTCCAGCAGGAATCCGCAGATCCTTGGCTTGATTACGGCGATGCATGGAGTGTGCGCTGCGACAAGGACACCGTTATAGTTGAGTTTGCAGATCAGACCGTTAAGGCTGTTCCTTTTGATACTCCCGTTATCGGCTTTGAAAAGAAAGCTGTTAATACCCTTCGTCTGTGGCAGGCTGAGAGCACAAGCGGCTTCGATTTCCGGAAATTTGACAATCAGGATTATATGGGTGCTTCCGAGGAGAACGTCATGGCTGACGCTATCAACGATGTTCTTTACCCCAACGACAACACCGACAAGGGCAGAAGACTCCGCTTAAAGCAGCAGTATTTCTTCGTATCCGCATCTATCCAGGATATCGTAAGACGCTACAAGGCTAAGCACGGCGACGATTTCTCCCATTTTGCGGAGGATTATGCTATCCAGCTCAACGATACACATCCTACCGTTGCTATCCCCGAGCTTATCAGAATATTCATGTTCAAGGAAGGACTTTCCTTCAAGGAGGCCTTCGATATCGTTCAGAAGACCTGCAACTATACAAACCACACTGTTCTCGGTGAGGCTCTCGAAAAGTGGAACATTTCCCTCTTTAAGAGCGTTATTCCCACTGTTTACGAGATCATTCTCATGATAAACGATCACCTTAAAAAGTATCTGAAGTCCATCGGTCAGACCGAGGCTCAGATAAACTCCAAGCTTATTGTTGACGGCGGCGTTATCCACATGGCAAGAATGGCAATCTTTGCTTCCTCCCACACAAACGGCGTTGCTGCGCTCCATACCAATATCCTTATGCACGACGT
>CAMAIG010000127.1 GCA_945835085.1 uncultured Ruminococcus sp.
TTCAAGCTCGGTCATACCGTATATATTCGAGCGTGATATTTCCGAAGCGGTGAGTATTGCAAGAAAAGGAGTCAGCGAGGATATTATCCACACCGCAGGCAGCCCGATATACGAAGGATTTTTCAGCGACATAAAGCATACCGTGAAAACAGCAGCGGAAATTATCATCACCGAAGTTACCCAAACACGCTTGCGGATATATTTTATCTGGGAAAATACAAACTCCGAAAAGCTTAATTTAGGATAATGCAGAGCGTTCAGAAATTTTTCTTTTCGCTTTGGTTCGGGGGGCGAAAAGGCTTCGTGCAGTTCTTTTTTTACATTCATTTCAATGCTCCTTTCAGCAGCTTTTTCATTTGGGCAAGGGCAGATTTTTCAAGCCGATACACCGCAAAACGTGATATCCCAAGAGCTTCTGCCGTTTCATTCACCGACAATTCTGCAATATACCGCATTACAAGAATTTCCCGATGCTGTTTCGGAAGCTTTTCAAGAGCCGTGCGGACTGCAATTTTTGTATCACTTTGTTCGGAAAAATCCTCCGTGGGATAATCGTCGGAAAGCTCTTCGGTCTGCTTTTGACGAAACATATCCGTACAGAGATTTTTTGCGATGGTAAAAATATATGCGGCGTTTATGTCGGTATTCTGCGCAAAAAACCTGAGAAAGGCTTCCTGAGTGATGTCCTCGGCAGAAGCGGAATTTCTCAGTTTGTAAAAGCAGTAGCGGTATATTTTGTCGTACAATTCTTCTATCTCCCGTGACACCCGTAAAACCTCCTCTCATAATGTATAACGGATAACTGCTTTGAAATGTGCGGATATTAAAAAAAACAAATTTGCCCGATATGTTGATTCGTCGTATCGGGCATGATCATCAAAAAATTTAGCTTTCATCTTTTTTTCGGTCAGCCGTCGGCTGACATATTGTTATGGAGCTGTCGGCAATGAAAGGAATACCGTCCCTTCTGCGCTTGCGGATATCTTCATCACAAGTCCTATTCAACTGGTCGAAACTCATTTTTTCCACTTTTTCACAGACTCCTGATGAGCATATTATATCATCTGCTCGATGCTTTTGCAACCGATTTATTGCTCCACCAATTAACTGATGAAAATTTATGCGCAGAACCGAGTTTGAAAGCCTAGGAAGAAAACCGCAGGAATATGCGGATATTGCAAGGTTTTATGACGACGGATTTCAAACTCGGGGCAAGCAGAAAATTGGGTAGTTAATTGGGGGAGCAATATTATATGTGGTCGATTTAGAAGCATAAGTGGTTTGCCAATGAAGCCCTTGAAAGCTCCCGGCTTCGGCAGGACGATGAACTGAAAAAGTAAAAAAAGCTTGCAAGTCAATACAGCAAACGCACAAAAGAGCTTTACAGGCTTTTCGCAAGGATATATGAAGACAATGTTTCGGATAAATATCCGGTGAAAGCTTTGAGAGCAGGGATTTTTACAACAAAAGAAAGACAGCACAGTCGGATTGACAGTGCTGCCAATTGAATACACGAAACAAAACTACGTTACCGAGCCGCAAAATATAAAAATTAATGCGTTGGCTGCAGCGACACGCTGCCGAGTTACCTGCGGGGGTTCCCCGCCCACCTTTGGAAAAAGTGGACGAAGCTTTTAACTTGCGCTTATTTGTGCGGGTTTTCTTTTTACTACGCTTATTATTTACCCAAACAGCTCGCTTCTGAGAGCTGCAAGTATCTTTTTTTCCCGCCTTGATACCTGCACCTGTGTCATTCCCAGCTTTGATGCGGTGCTGCTCTGGGTAAGGGAGCGGAAATACCTTAAAAATATAAGCCGCCTGTCCTCGGGAGAAAGCCTGTCCATTGCCTGTTTAAGAGCAATAGGGTCATAGATATCAGACTCCTTGAAGGGGTCGGGAATGTCCTGCTGACCGCTGTCATCATCGTCCTTCGTAAGGGAAATGCAGGGCTGTGCCGCTGCTATCGCCTCGGATATCTCCTCGCAGCTGCAGCCCATTATCTCCGCAAGCTCGCTTACCGCAGGCTCTCTCCCCCTTTCCGAGATGAACATCGCCCGACGGCGGCTGACCTTCAAGGACAGCTCTTTAAGGCTTCGGCTGACCTTTACTGTGCCCCCGTCCCTGAAAAGCCGTTTTATCTCGCCCATAATTACGGGCACTGCATATGTGGAGAATTTCACGCCCCTTTCATCGTCATATGCTCCTGCCGCCTTGACAAGACCTATGCAGCCTGCACTGTAAAGCTCTTCATATTCTATGCCTCTTCCTCTGAATCTGTTTGCACACAGATGAACAAGCCCCAGATTTTCGGTCACAAGCCTGTCCCGCACCTCTCTGACGGAGGCTTCAGCAGCGTTCATCTTCAGCCGCTCCCGCCTTTACAAGGCTTGCTGACAGTATCCTTTTTTTCATAATAACACTTGTCCCCTTTCCTACGGAGCTTCGCACACTTATGTTGTCCATAAAGCTTTCCATTACCGCAAAGCCAAGACCTGCCCGCTCCTCCTCGGGTGCCGTTGTGAACAGCGGCTCCATTGCCGCAGCCACATCTTCTATACCGCAGCCACGGTCACGCACCCGTATGTAAAACACATCATTCTCCAGTATCCTGCATAATAGCTCTACATTTCCCTTTGTGCCCCGATAGCCGTGTACGATTGAATTTGTGACCGCTTCCGAAACTGCTGTTTTTATATCCGCAAGCTCTCCCACAGAGGGGTCCATCTGCATGACAAATGCGGTTACAACGCTCCTTGCAAGAGCTTCATTGCAGCTTTCAGCCCTGAAGGATATCCGCATTTCGTTTTTTATCTGCACCACCTTGTATCATTCCTTTCATAAAATATTTGCAAACTTATCAAGCCCGGCAAGATGCATCACCTTTTTGATGTGCTTTGGCGTATTGCGTAGGCATACCCTGCCGCCGATGTTCTTCATCACCTGATATCGTCCCATGACAAGTCCTATTCCCGAGCTGTCCATGAATGTGACCTCCCCGAAATCAAGTACCAGCATTTCGGGACTGCCCGCATCTACCGCCATGTCTATCTCGCTTCTTATGCCGGGAGCGCAGTGATGGTCTATCTCGCCGTCAAGATAAGCATTTACCGTGCTTTCCTCGGTTTCTATCCTTACACCCATTTTTTCACGATCCTTTCCTTTGTTTTGATAATATAATACACCGCATATTCTGCGAATAATGTCATTATGCGTATCCTTATACTAAACATTTAGTTTTTTTCATAAAAATCCTTGACAAATATATCGCAGTGTGATATACTCATATAATGATATAGGTCGTGGCTTGACATATCATATCGTGACTGTCACAAAAAAGGAGGGTAAAAATGAATTCAACCTGGATATGTATATATTTCTTTATATTCATAATTCTGTGTGTAATTATTCCCATGCAAAGGAGAAGAAGATCGGTCGCTGCACTGATGCATATCAGAAGGAAAAGGTCAGGCACCGACACCGCTCAGAAGGAAGCCGAGGCAAGCCGATTTATCGGCAAAAATGTAAATATCACCACCCTTTTTTCGGATATCGACCTGATAAACGGCACAATAACCGAGATCGGCGGAGGCTGGATAATGCTTGAGGACGAAAATGCAGGAATGCAGGCGGTAAATCTGTTAAGCGTTTCAAAAATAAGTGAATGCCCGCAAAAGAAGCACAAATAAAAACGGCACTGACCCTGTCATATGACAAGATCAATGCACATTCAGGAGGAAAAATATTATGAACGAGCTTATTAAAAAATTTATTGACAAAGAGGTCATCATCTATTCCATGAGCTCCGAAAACAGCTGCGTTGAAGGAACTCTCACAGGAATTACCGACAACTGGATAACCGTAAAGGACAAAACAGACTGCGAACAGATCATCAATCTCGAATATGTCACAAGGGTGAGAGAATATCCGAAAAACAAGAACGGCAAGAAAAAAGCCATAGTTGCTGACTGAGAACAGGCGGCGGGATAATGGCAGAGCAAATATCTTCTAAGTCCTATATTCCCATGACTGAAACAGCCTTCTACATTCTTCTGGCTCTGAGCGTACCTCGTCATGGATATGGGATAGCAAAGTTTGTTTCTGAGCTGACTAATGACAGGGTAAGGCTTGGCTCAGGCACGATTTACGGCACCCTCACAAAAATGCAGCGGGACGATATCATAAGAGTTTTTGACGACAGTGACAAAAAAATCGTTTACGAAATTACGGAAAAGGGCAGGGAGATACTTCTGTCCGAGATAGAGCGGATAAAGCTTTTATATTCCGATGCGGTTTCTATGGAAAAACTGTTTCTGAAAGAAAACCGTTCAGATGGATAAGCATTGTGGAAAAGATCTATGGAAAAAGAGAGGTAAACTTATATGAGTGAAGAATTTAAAAATATCAGCAGCGGAAATTATGCCGGCACGGCAGACGCTCTGAATCCCGTTATTATCCGACGGAAAATAAAAAAAGGATACCACTGGGCGGGAGCAGTGATACTTATATTTACGGCACTGACCATTGTGTGTGCATTTTTTTATTCAATTATATATGCTGCTGCCATGATACCTAAGGTAGCTGCGGAAAGTCCGGGCATGGAGCTTACCCAGGCCTCCGAAATGATCTCGGAAAGCCTTGTAAGCGGAGATAATATGATATACTATAATTCCGCTGTTACGCTTTTGTCCGATATTGTGGCTTTTATTATTCTGCTGCTTGCTTCAAATATGATGAAGATGAAGGACATAATGAAGAAGTCAAAGCTTCCACTGTCCTTTATTGCAATGTGTGCAGTTGGTCTTATGGGTGTACAGTGCTTCTCGCTGACGGTCCAGCAGCTCATAACAAGCATTACAGGCTATACGGGCATAAATGAGCAGGTGTCTGCGGCTCTGAGCTTCGGAGATACTCCCCTCGCCACTGCTGTGATGCTGATATATACCGTTATTCTCGGTCCTATCATGGAGGAGCTGCTTTTCAGAGGCTTTGCAATGAACGCTCTTGGTGCTGTGGACAGGAAATTCGGAGTAATTGCTTCCGCACTGCTGTTCGGGCTTATGCATTCAAACTTCAATCAGATATTCAACGGTTTCCTTTTAGGACTTGTATTGGGATATGCGGCTTATAAATGCGGCTCGGTCATTCCCTCCATCATTCTCCACATCTTCGGAAATGCCCATGCTATGCTCATAAGCTATTTTTCCGAGGTGCTTGTAGAGAAGCTCGGTGACGAAAAAGCCAATGCAGTATTCTGGGCTTATATGATCGTGGTATTTGCTGTAGGTGCTGTATTTATTGTACTTACAGTCAGAAAATACGGTTTGCCCTCCAATGAGGACGTTATCGTTCCGGGCTGCTGCTTTGAAATAGGACCCGAGGATACAAAAAAGCTTACCTGGCCTGCATTTCTGAGTTCTCCAACAGTAATTATCTCTGCCGTTATATGCATTGTTCCGGCAATAGGTTTTATTACTGCGGTATAATTATTTGAAAGGCAAAAAAAGGACTTGTCGCCGTTGATCGGGGGCAAGTCCTTTTCTGATATTATGAGATCACCGAATGACTAAACATAAGCTCAGCAGCAAAAATCAACCCGACAGAATTTATGGGCGTTTCGGCT
>CAMAIG010000128.1 GCA_945835085.1 uncultured Ruminococcus sp.
GGGGAGCGTATTAGTGATATTATATTGATAATAATAATTTATATCGACGCAAAACGTTATAAAGAGGGACCCCGATTCCGCATGATACAGGCTTTTCAGAGAGCAGTCGGCACAGGCTGAAACCGACAGCGTCTGTAAGGAAAAAGGCACCGCCCTCCCAGTCTGCCTAATAAGCAGCGGACGCCCCCGTTACAGGGCAGTTTGAGGCATATTTTCCGTGGATATCACGGGGCAATATGCGAAAACGGGTGGAATCACGGTAATTATCGTCCCGAGGCACTGCTTCGGGGCGTTTTCTTTTTGGATTGGAGAGATTTTTATGAATAATCAGCTTGATGATCTTGCGGTCAGGCTTTCGGGGCTGGCTGTTTTCAGAAATGTGCTGAGGCTCAGGACTATGAGCAGCCTTCTCAGAATGCTTTCGGAAAAGACGCCCGCTGCCTGCGGTGAATTTGCTCATGCCCTTTACCGCCACGGCACGAACCTTTCCGATTATATCATCAAGGCGGTGACCGAGGACGAAAATTCATATCTGCTGAAAAAAGCCCGCAGGGAAAGCATTTCCCCCGTCATGGAGAATGCAGTCCAAAAGGAGCTTAAGCTTTTTGAGGAGATATCCATGCTTACAACGGAAGATGTCCGCAGGGCAATGGGTTACATGGGATATCTGCCCGAATGGGAGAATACCTATTATGATTTTGTATCTCTTTACACGGAGAGAATGGACAAGCTGTTCACACGGGGCTACGGTATTTTTGCAAAATATACCGCATTCATGCTCAAGGACCATGTTATCGAGCCTGTAATGACTCCCGACCCTCAGAGGTTATCTCAGCTTCCCGCTTACGAAACTCAGCGCAAGAAGGTCATAGACAATACCCTTGCTCTCATAAAGGGACGTCCTGCCGCAAACTGCCTGCTCTACGGCGATGCGGGCACGGGCAAATCCTCCACCGTTAAGGCTGTGGTAAACGAATTTGCCGACAGGGGACTCAGGCTTATCGAGATGAAAAAATCCCAGCTCCATGAGCTTCCCGATGTAATGATGAGCATTGCCGACAATCCCCTTAAATTCATCATTTTCATAGATGATCTTTCCTTTGCGGCAGATGATGAGGATTTCGGTGCGCTGAAAGCTGTGCTTGAAGGCTCCATTGCATCAAAGGCGTCAAACGCTGTCATTTATGCCACCAGCAACCGCCGCCATCTTGTCAAGGAAAGCTTTTCCGACCGCTCCGGGGACGATATCCATGCAAGGGACACCCGTGAGGAGCTTGCTTCCCTGTCAGAGCGCTTCGGTCTGAAGGTGACCTTCTTAAAGCCCGACAAGGATACATATCTTACTATTGTAGAGCATCTTGCAAAGCAGTATGGCATAGAATATGACCGTGATGAGCTGTTTACAAAGGCGGAGGCTTATGCTCTCAGAAGAAGTGGCAGAAGCGGCAGAGCTGCCCGTCATTTCATTGAGATGCTTAAATCCGAGGAGCCTGAGAATGATTGACAGCGGCATTTGACCGAAAGGATAGATAAAAATGAAAAAAACACTTAGCCTGCTTGGAGCAGCGGCTGCATTCATGCTTGCCTTTTCCTCCTGCGGGCAGGAAAAGGCTATCGTCGGCGGCGATGATGAGGAGCAGGTGGCTGCAGAATACAGCGTTTCGGTGCTAAAAGGTCCTACCGCTATGGGTATGGCAAAGCTTATCGAGGAAAGCAGGAATAACGAGAGCTTTAATTCATATGACGTGACTATCCACGGCACTGCCGATGAAATTTCTGCGGGAGTTATAAGCGGCAGCACCGATATCGCCTGCATACCCGCAAATCTTGCGGCTATAATGTACAAAAAGACAGAGGGCGCTGTAAATGTATGCGCTGTTAATACCCTGGGCGTTCTGTATGTTGTGACTGCGGGAGAGGATATATCCACTGTGGAGGACCTCAGGGGCAGGACCATTTATTCCACGGGAAAGGGAACTACTCCCGAGTATGTTTTAAACTATATCCTCAGGCAGAACGGGCTTGAACCTCAGAAGGACGTTATCATAGAATATAAATCGGAAGCCTCCGAATGTGCTGCCCTTATGGCTGAAAGCGAAAATGCGGCGGCAGTCCTTCCTCAGCCCTATGTGGCTGCCGCAATGGCAAAGAACGACAAGCTGAGTATATCGCTCAGTCTTACCGAGGAATGGGCAAGGGTCTGTGACACTCCCATGATAACGGGCGTGACCATTGCACAGAAAAGCGTTATTGAGAAAAATCCCGAAGCGTTTTCAATATTTATGGAGGAATACGCCGCTTCCGTTGACTATGTAAATGCAAATACCGATGAAGCTGCGGCTATTATCGGCAGTCTTGATATAGTAAGCGAGGCTGTGGCAAAGAAGGCGCTCCCTTACTGCAATATCACCCTTCTGAAAAACGAGGAAATGAAAACGGCTGTTAATGGCTACTGGAACGTGCTTTTTGAAGCGGATCCCGCTTCGGTAGGCGGAGCGGTGCCCGATGAAGGCGTTTTCTACACAGAAAATGAAGAATAAGTCACGGGCGGCAAGGCTTGGGGGAGTTATCTTCTGGCTTGCTGTATGGCAGATAGCTGCAAGCTTTCTAAACAAGAGCATAATTCTTGTAACGCCCGCAGCTGCCGCAAAAAGGCTTATGGAGCTGCTTTTCGTTCCCGATTTTTACAGGACGGCGGGTAATTCATTCATCAGGATATCCGCAGGATTTTTTGCGGGAGCTGCGGGAGGGATAATACTTGCCTCCCTGTCGGCGGCATTTTCCGTGGCAAGGGCGCTGATAACGCCCCTTATGAGCGCAGTAAAAAGCGTGCCTGTGGCATCATTTGTGATACTTGCGCTGTTCTGGATGAAAAGCTCTGCTTTGTCGGTGTTCGTGTCCTTTCTGATAGTTCTGCCCGTGTTCTACGGTGCGGTCTATGAGGGCATATGCAGTACGGACAGCAAGCTTATTGAAGCGGCTGAGGTCTTCGGAATGAGCATGGGAAAAAGGATAAGATACCTGTATTTTCCTGCAGTGATGCCATTTCTCGGCTCTGCCTGCACTGCGGCGTCGGGGCTTGCTTTTAAGAGCGGTGCGGCGGCTGAGGTGATAGGTCAGCCCGATTTTACCATAGGAGATATGCTTTACCGCTCAAAAATTTATCTTGAAACTGCCGACCTTTTTGCATGGACTGCGGTGATAATACTTCTTTCCATTGCTTTTGAGCGGATAGTTAGATTCATGCTGGATATTGCATATAAATATTCAAAAAAAATATAAAAGGGGGTGTTTGCTCCGATGACAATTGACATATGTACAAAGGAGCGTCAGACTCCCGAAGTGAAGATCTGAATAACATCAATCATTTATTTTATAAAGGAGTAGATAAAAAATGATAAGACTTACACTTAAAGACGGCTCTGTAAGAGAAACCGAGGGCGGAGTTTCCGCTGCCGAGATCGTCAAGGGAATAGGAATGGGACTTTACAAGGCTGCCTGCTGCGTTAAGCTTGACGGCGTTGTCTGCGACCTGCGTACTATCGTTGACAAGGACTGCACCTTTGAGGTATGCACATTTGACAGCGAAGAGGGAAAGAAGACCTTCTGGCACACTGCTTCCCATATCGTTGCACAGGCTGTAAAGAGAGTATATCCCGAGGTAAAGCTTTCCATCGGTCCTTCTATCGAGAATGGCTTCTACTATGATTTTGACACAGAAAAGCCCTTCACTGCCGAGGATCTTGCAAATTTCGAGGCGGAGATAAAGAAGATAGTCAAGGAAGGTCTTGAGCTTGAGCGCTTTGAACTTTCTCCCGAGGAGGCAGTTAAGAAGCTTACCGAGATGAATGAGCCTTACAAGGTTGAGCTTTGTAAGGAGCACGCAGACAAGGGCGAGAATATCAGCTTCTATAAGCAGGGCGAGTTTATCGACCTTTGTGCAGGCCCTCATCTTATGAGCGTTGCACCCGTAAAGGCTGTTAAGCTTACACAGTGCACAGGTGCATACTGGAGAGGCGACGCAAACGGAAAGCAGCTTTGCAGAGTATACGGCGTTGCATTCCCCAAGGCAAGCGAGCTTGAGGAGCATCTTAAAAAGATAGAAGAGGCACTTTCCCGTGACCACAACAAGCTGGGAAGAGAGCTTGAATATTTCACCACAGTTGATACAATAGGACAGGGACTTCCCGTTATCCTGCCAAAGGGTGCAAGAGTTATCCAGACTCTCCAGAGATGGGTAGAGGACGTTGAGCAGGCTCACGGCTATCTGCTTACAAAAACACCTCTCTTTGCAAAGAGAGAGTTCTTTAAGATCTCGGGACACTGGGATCACTATCTTGACGGTATGTTCATCATGGGCGACCCCTATGACGAGGAGAAGGAGTGCTTTGCTCTTCGTCCCATGACCTGCCCCTTCCAGTATCAGGTATATCTTAACAGACAGCGCTCCTACCGTGATCTGCCCATGCGTCTGGGCGAAACCTCCACACTGTTCAGAAATGAGGACAGCGGCGAGATGCACGGTCTTATCAGAGTAAGACAGTTCACGATTTCCGAGGGACATCTTGTTCTCCGTCCCGATCAGCTGGAGGAGGAGTTCAAGGACTGCCTTGCACTTGCAAAGGAAATGCTCGGCACAGTCGGACTTCTTGAGGACTGCACATTCCGCTTCTCTCAGTGGGATCCCGCTAACCCCAAGAACAAGTACGAGGGCACAAAGGAGCAGTGGGAAGAGGCTCAGCGTGTAATGGGCGAGATACTCGATCACCTTGGCGTAGATTATACCATTGGCATTGACGAGGCTGCATTCTACGGTCCTAAGCTTGATATCCAGTACAAGAACGTTTACGGCAAGGAGGACACTCTCGTAACTATCCAGATAGATATGCTTCTTGCACAGCGCTTCGGAATGTATTATATCGACAAGGACGGTCAGAAGAAGCTTCCTTATATCATTCACAGAACATCTCTCGGCTGCTATGAGAGAACTCTTGCATACCTTATCGAAAAGTATGCGGGCGTGCTTCCTCTCTGGCTTGCTCCCGAGCAGGTGCGCATTCTCTCCATCAGAGATAATCACAATGATTTTGCACACGCTCTTGGCGACAGGCTCACAAAGCTCGGCATGAGAGTTACCGTTGACGACAGGGACGAGAACATCGGTCCCAAGATCAAGGCATCAAGACTTGAAAGAATACCCTACACCGTTATCGTCGGCGACGATGAGATCGCAAACAACACTCTCACCGTCCGTTCCAGAAAGGAAGGGGAGCTTAAGGGTATTCCCGTTGACGAGTTCGTGGCAAAGATCACCGAGGAGATACTTACCAAAGCAAAATAAGGCAGCAGGCTGCTGCACCCGCCTCGTTGGGGAGATAGTGATGAACTGTTAATTTGCGGCTTGGTCACTTAAAAAAGTCTGCTCAAATAAAGTCCGCCTAAAAGTTTCGTCCACCTTTTCAAAGGTGGCAGGGGTCAAGGGGGCAGCGCCCCTTGTCGCCGTCCGCAGACGGCGAAATCCCCTTTATGCTTCAAAAACGGAGCAAGGGGTGAGAAATGCGACAGCATTTCGAGGGGAGGC
>CAMAIG010000129.1 GCA_945835085.1 uncultured Ruminococcus sp.
AGTGCTGTTCAAATCTGCATTTTCCACAAAATGGGTAACCGTTTACAATGGCAAATTGTATCCGGGTCTGACAACTTTACAATTAAGACGAAAATAAGACGTAAAAAATGTTAAAAAAGGACTTGACAAATGGGTATGAATGTGGTATTATATTATTACCTCTTGATTGGGGTTTATTTTTTTGCGCTTTTTTCGGAAAAGTGCGTATTAAGCCCCGGGCGGCTCGGACAGGCCTTTTTAAAGCTTATCTCATTTGCCGGAGAGGGAGGCAATGGTAACGGTCATATGACAATTACCTAAACAACGAACGCTGCAAAGCAGCATTAACAGGAGGTGCCGATATGAGAGTAAAGGTAACATTGGCTTGCACAGAGTGCAAACAGCGCAACTACAACACCATGAAGAACAAGAAGAACGATCCGGACAGACTTGAAATGAACAAGTACTGCAAGTTCTGCAAGAAGCATACTCTTCACAGAGAAACTAAGTAAGGCGGAGGGTTCGAAATGGCAGAAAAAAATTCAGCAAAGGCTGAAAAGGCTGCCGGCAAAAAGACCCAGGCGAAAAAGCCTAACAAGATCGTCAAGTATTTCAGAGATCTGAAGAGCGAGTTCAAGAAGGTCGTATGGCCATCAAAGAAAGCACTTATCAACAACACGGGCGTTGTTCTTGCTACAATGATCATATGCGGGCTTGCAATATGGGGACTTGATTCCGCATTTGCAGCTCTTCTGAAAGGGCTTCTTTCACTGGCAGGCTGATGCCGGACAGGCTTAAAATCATCACGGTTTCCAAAATACATTAAAAGGATGGTAAAAGAATGTCAGAAGCAGCAAAATGGTATGTTATTCACACCTATTCCGGATATGAAAACAAGGTTGCTCAGACGATCCTGAAGGTTGTGGATAACCGTAAGCTTCACGATCTTATTCCCGAGGTCAAGATCCCTACCGAAATGGCTATGGAAAAGAACGACAAGGGCGTGCTTCGTGAAGTAGAGCACAAGATCTTCCCGGGCTATGTCCTGGTAAAAATGATCCTTACCGACGACAGCTGGTATGTCGTAAGAAACACAAGAGGCGTTACGGGCTTTGTAGGCCCCGGAAGCAAGCCTGTTCCCTTAACGGAAAAGGAAGTTGCGGCACTGGGAGTTGAGCGAGGCGTAAAGGCTCTTGAGGTAGATTTCAAACCCGGTGACAGAGTCAAGATCTCCGCAGGTCCTATGGAGGGCTTTGTTGGTGAGGTCAAGAACATCGACATTGAAAACAATACGGTTGATGTTTCTGTTTCCATGTTCGGCCGTGAAACACTTGCAACACTTGAGCTTTCTCAGGTAAAGGTAACGGACGAATATTAATTCAATAAACAAACCGTGCCCGTCACGGTATACGATTTATGGAGGTGTGCATTATGGCACAGAAAGTTGTTGGCTTAATTAAGCTTCAGATCGCAGCAGGCAAGGCTACTCCTGCTCCCCCTGTTGGCCCTGCACTCGGTCAGCATGGTGTTAATATCATGGCATTCACAAAGGAATTCAACGAGAGAACCAAGAACGATATCGGTCTTATTATCCCTGTAGTAATCACAGTATATGCAGACCGTTCCTTCTCCTTCATCACAAAGACTCCTCCTGCAGCTGTTCTTATCAAGAAGGCAATCAACCTTCAGAGCGGTTCAGGCGTTCCCAACAAGACAAAGGTTGGCAAGATCACCAAGGAGCAGATCAGAAAGATCGCAGAAACCAAGATGCCCGACCTTAATGCAGCAAACATTGATTCTGCAATGAGCATGATCGCCGGTACTGCACGTTCCATGGGCGTAGAGGTTGTTGACTGATTATAAGAGTTATACTCATAAAAAGAGTATAGGTTGAAACAAGTGGGAGGACAAGGTCCGATGTTCCCGTAATTTTGGCGGGGGCAATTACCACTGATAGGAGGAAAATAATAATGAAACATGGTAAGAAGTATGTTGACAGCGCAAAGCTTGTTGACAAGAGCAGATTATATGAAACCACCGAGGCTCTCGACCTCGCTTGCAAGACTGCAAAGGCTAAGTTTGATGAAACAATCGAAGTACACGTTCGTCTTGGCGTTGACTCCCGTCACGCTGACCAGCAGGTTAGAGGCGCAGTAATTCTCCCTAACGGAACAGGTAAGAACGTAAGAGTATGCGTATTCTGCAAGGAAGACAAGGCAGAGGCTGCAAAGGCTGCAGGCGCTGAGTATGTTGGCGCACAGGACCTCGTTGACAAGATCCTCAAGGAAAACTGGATGGATTTCGACGTAGTTATCGCTTCTCCCGATATGATGGGTCTTGTAGGCCGTCTTGGTAAGGTTCTCGGTCCTCGTGGACTTATGCCTAACCCCAAGGCAGGTACAGTTGCTCCCGACGTAGCTAAGGCAGTTACCGAAGCTAAGGCAGGTAAGATCGAGTACCGTCTTGACAAGACAAACATTATCCACTGCCCCATCGGCAAGGTTTCCTTCGGTGCTGAAAAGCTCGCCGAAAACTTTGAAACCCTTCTTGAAGCTATCGTTAAGGCTAAGCCTGCTGCAGCAAAGGGTACTTACCTCAAGTCCTGCACAGTAGCTTCCACAATGGGCGTTGGTATCCCCGTAGCTACAACTAAGTACGGCGTTTGATTTTGATCATTAAATCATTAAATATAAAAAGCGGTTCAGTTCAAACTGAGCCGCTTTTTATTTGCTTACATAAATATATTAACGTTACCGAGCCGCAAACCCGAAATTCCATTGCTATCATTCCAACGAGATGGCTGCAGCGGCACGCTGACGGTTCAGTTCAACTGAGCCGCTTTTTTATTTGTACATAACAATTTATCCCAGATAATATCCACCCACGACCCTTATAGCCCCGGTGGCGTCGGGAGCAGTGAAAATATCTCCGAATCCCTCATTTATAAGGATATCCGTAACAGCGCTCTCCTGATCGTTTCCTATCTCAAATATCAAAAGCCCGCCCTCCGTGAGAAGCTCCTTCCACAGACAGGTGATGATACGATAGAATTTCAGCCCGTCATTGCCGCCGAAAAGGGCAATTTCAGGCTCAAACTCAACCTCCGTCTGAAGTTCAGCCATCTCCTCTGATGTAAGATAAGGCGGATTTGAAACAATGCAGTCCACGGGAAAGATCTCCCCGTCCTCATCACGGAAGTTGTCAAGAAGCCTGCCGTCGGAAATATCGCCCCTGATCACAGTAACACGGGCATCATTGGAGCGGATATTATCGGTGAGATACGGAAACGCCTCTCCCGAAAGCTCCACGGCAAAAACCTCCGAACCCTCTATCAGCTTTGCAAGGGTCACAGCAATACAGCCGCTGCCGCTGCAAAGGTCTATGATACGGGGAGAATCTGCTCCCCGCTTTTTTATACGCCCAATGGCTTCCTCTGCAAGGGCTTCTGTGTCGGGACGGGGAATAAGAACCCCCTCCCCCACTCTGAACCGCAGCCCGTAAAATTCCCACTGTCCCAGGATATACTGCAAAGGATATCCGATTTTCCGTTTATTTGCAGCCTCGATAACACGAGCGCAAATGCTATCATGCAGCTCATCATCGGGGTGCAGTGCCGCCCGCTCCCTTGTTATGCCGCCGATATCCTCAAGAATGCACATACCGTCAAAGCCGCCGTCCTCCGTATCGGAAAGCAGCAGACTCACCTTTTCGCTAAGCTCTGAAATTTTCAAAAAAACACTCCGTTCATATTCCGCTTGTCGTCGGAAATTACCATTTATCCTCGGTCTTATCGGCAGGAATGCATGGTGTAAGAGCCGCAATAGCGACCTCTATCTGCCTGTCGTCAGGCTCCTTTGTTGTTATTCTCTGAAGCCAAAGCCCCGGAGCGGAGATAATTCTCGTTAAAACATTGTCATACCTTCCCGCAAGCTTGATAAGCTCATAACCCACAGACGTTTCGGGAATTAGCATAAGAAGCTGCATTCCAAAGCGCAGCCAGACATTATCCCAGGGGAGAACCATTCCGATGCAGATACTGAGCAGAAGTATCAGCAGAATGAAGCTTGTGCCGCAGCGGGGGTGAAAGCGGCTCTGCTGCCTTACATTTTCCACAGTAAGCTCCAGCCCGTTTTCATAGCAGGTAATGGTCTTATGCTCAGCACCGTGATATTTGAATGTGGTGTTTATCTCCTTCATGTGAGAAATCAGCCACATATAACCCACCATCAGTCCTATCTTAATAACGCCCTCTGCAATAGCCATTGCCCAGTGAGGAGCGCCTATTTTCCCAAGAAGCCCCGAAAGCAGAGCGGGAAAGAATTTCAACGCACACACTCCGATGACCATCATAATAACGCACAGCACAATTGTGATAGTGTTCATATATTCCTTGCCGTGTTCGCCCTCAAGCTTTGCTTCAAGATTTTTCCAGAACTTAGTTTCGCTGAGCCATTTCTCGAATCCGGAAAGCTCCTCTTCCTCCTCTGTATCATCATCGGTCATCTGCTTTTCGGCGGACTTCATAGTGCATTTAAGTCCGTCCGCCAGGGTAATGACAAAGTTAAAGCAGCCTCTTATAAACGGCGTTTTAAGGAACCAGGGTGCAGATTTTCCGTTTCTTATCTGCCAGGTTTCAACGTCGATAGTGCCGTCGGGGAGCCTGCACGCCATGGCAGAGGTGTCAATGCCGCGCATCATTATTCCCTCAACAAGCGCCTGTCCGCCAATTTTAGATTTGAATCTGCATTCATTTTTCTCGCTCATTATTTCATTTATCCTTTCATCAGTACAGATAGAAATTATTAGTGATCTCGGAGGTTGTCAGCAAAAGCTTGTCGTCGGTATCTCCGAGCTTTGCCATGTAGACCGCATCGGAGGTCGATGTCACGGTAAAATAGCCCTCCGCAGCTTTCTGCTCTTCCTCCGAGGGACTGCACACCGCTATCCTCATAAGCTCCAAACGGCTCTGGGACAGGCTGCTGTTAAACTTATAAAATACCTCCTCGCCTGTTGACGGGTCATTTTTCACCGTAACAAGCCCCTCCCATCTGCCCGGAAGCATGAAGCAGTAGCCCTTTGATGGGACGGTAAGGGAATTATATTTTCTGACAACGGAATAATTCTCAAATCTGTTCCAAACGGTGATATAGCGCATTTCCACAGCGTCCCTATATCCCGGGAACGGCTCTCTTGAAGGTATCTCAACGATACCGTCCCCGTCAATATCGGCACAGAAAAGCCCATTTGCACGGGACGTTGCGGCAATAAGCTCCGAATTTTCCAGCACAGCGGGATTTCTCAGCTCCCCGTTAACGCAGTAAATAACCTCTGTGGAGATAGTACCGTTTCCCGAAAGGCTGTCAATAAAAAGGGCAGGGGTCGAGCTTCCGATATTTCCGCTCACCACCGAGGAAATATCCACAGCAAAGGCACTGAGTTCAACTCTGCTCACAGCCTCAGCCTTATCCTCCCTGCAGGTCACAAGAGCAGCCGAGGCGCTGTGATTTTCATTATTGCAGTTTATCACCGCAATATCCTCGCCGCCGTCCTTGTCGAGATCTGTACGAATGAGCTTATAATAAATATCGCTGTATTCG
>CAMAIG010000130.1 GCA_945835085.1 uncultured Ruminococcus sp.
ATATCATCTCCAATAATTTATATAACAGTCTGGTAGCAAATTCATTTTGACCATAAACAGAATAGCATTCGGCAATGACTTCTGTATATTTAGCTTTATAAAAATTTCGTTGTGCATATTCGCTTACATAGTCAATAATATTATTATCTGCCCCTTCATTATGAATTGATTCTTTAATTGCATTGTCAAATAAGTCCTTAGCATCATTATAACTCATATTCATCTTTTTTGCAAGAGTTTTAATCGAATTATAATAAAATTTATGACCTAACTCATGAAGTATCGGACCCAGTACTGTTTCGTTAGCACAGTATCCGGGAGTTTTGTTTATAAACTCTTCGATTTTTTCAACAGTATCATAATAAATGTTATAAAAAATAGCTTTCGCTTTAGGGTCATATCCTGCAATCGCATTACTATTTATTTTATCGAAATTTGTCAAAACAATCGGAGGAATATCAATTGGTAATGGCAGATTTTCAATTGCATTGGAAATAATACTTTGTATTCTTCTGATAGATTGGTCACGTCTGGTTTTATCGGGAGGGATATATAGTTTATATCCTGCATTTGTAACGTGCTTAACATTAACATCAACTGTAATGTTATCTTTCGAATGGGCGACAAACTTCCTTTCAACCCCAAATCTCGGCTTAAATGATTTTGACATAAAATCAATATCATTGCTATTGATTTTGAACGTGGTATTCTTCCTCGCCGCCCACGAGGATTTACTTCCCGCAGATCTTCCGAACTCTGCGACCTGTGTCCTCTCATTCCGTGTAAGCAGTCCCGCAGCCTTGGAGAACTCCGAATACTGCTCACGCTGCAGACGAAGCAGAACAGACTTTGCCGTGAATTGGTCATTGTCCCCCGAAGCCTCCGCAGCGATTATTTCACGCTTTGTCTTTCGGATAGCCCGCTCCATTTCCCTCTGCCGCTGTTCGGCTTCGTAGTAAGTGTATGTCCTGCCGTTTACGGTGACAGGCGGAGGGTCAATGTTTGCAAGCTGTTTTTTGGTGTATGCAGGCTGGTCTATACCGGGGATAACGGGATAAAAATCGTGTCTGCAGTTTGCACCTTTAAGCCCCGTGACAGTGCCGTACCCCGTAGCCGTGCTGAGCTTCGGATAGCGCTTGTCTTTGCCTTTGAGGGAAAACCATTTGCCTTGCCATACCGCATGATCGGGGCGTGCGCCTGCGTGTGCTGTGACCTCTACAACATCTGTCCCCAGCTCTGCGGCGTTGCGCTCGGATATTTTCCCCGTCATCTGAGAAACGCCCGTCAGAACAGCCCTGCGTGCGGCTACATCGGCATGATTTCTCACGCCGCTTGCATAGTCCACAAAACGAAGCCCCGAAGCGGCAATGTCATTTACCGACATTCTCACCGCTGTTATGTAATCCATGCCGCCCGAAGCAACAAGCATATGAGCCTTGTCCATAGCCGACTGATAAGCTTTGGCGGCAGGCAGGAAGGTCAGCTGACCGTTTGCCCCACGCACCGCAAATCCCATTGACTGAGTAAGATTTTTCAGCTCGCCTTTGGTCTGATTGACCGCCGCATCTGCAAGCTGCTGTAAATATGCGTTGTGTTCAAAAGGAACATATGCCCTGCCTGCCCTTGCATATACGCTCTCATAAAATTCGCTGTCGGTCTGAGCGGCGTCGAATATCATGCGCTCTATGGCTTTGTCCGATGTTTTCAGATAATCGGCAAGCAGCTTTTCGATGTATTCCGTGGAAGCGCCCATTTCTTTCAGCCGCATTATCTGATATGCCGCCGTGTCGGTTATTTCGCCTGCCTTTGCAATTCTTCGGGCAATGTCACCGATAAGCTGAGCTTCAAGATTTTCGGTAAGTGCGGCAAGTTCATCGGGAAGCCCCTGTAAATATTCGGGCTTTAATGCCATTATGTATCACCCAGTCCCAGCAGCCGCAGTGCTTCTTCTTCGGTCACACCGAACGCAGTGATGATAATGTTCACAGCAGATTTTTCGGTGATCGCTCCTGCGGCGCATTTTGAAATGACGTCAATAAGTGAGCTTACCTGCGCACCGTTCAGACGTTCACCTGTAAGCTTTTCAGCCATGTTTTTTACTTCGGAGGTTTCTATTATCGGCTCTTCACTTTCGCTTTGTCCGCCGAACGCATCGGGAAGCATTTTAAGCGCTTCTTCCTCCGTCACACCATAACGCCGCATGAGGTAAAATTCGGGCTTTATAAGTCCTGCCGATACTTCCTGCAATAATATTTTCTGCTCCGATTCCGCATCAACAATAAGGCTGTCATCAAATTCAAACGATGGTTCTATTTTTCCGCAGTCAATGCCATACAGCCCGCAAAGCTCGGCGATAACCTCTGTCAGCACTTTCAGCGATTTTTCAAGCTCACTCTGGATAGCCGATACAGTTGCATATGAGCGCTGCTTTGAAGCCTTAATTTCTGTGGCGGTCTTGTCAACGGAACTAACATCGGAAAATGTGCCGTAAGCCAGTCCGCAGAGATATTCCGCACGGCGCAGGATAGTATTCAGAATATTTATCTGAGAAGCATCACGTATCTGCGGAGCATATTCTTTGAGTGTTTCGGAATCTCCCATATCCAGCAGCTTGAAAAGCCGATTTGACAGCCTTGAAAGAGAACTGCGCTTTTTCTTATCGTCGGAACGGAGCATTGTCACATCTGCAAATACTGCAGGCTCGGTTGCTTTGGCTTCCCACAGCAGGCGGCTGTATTGTTCGTCTGCGTCCCTGAATTTCCCCATAGCCCTTGAAAATACCGATTCTCCCGGAGGGGAACCGTCAAGAGCTGCACCGGGCATGCGGAAATATGAATACAGCGGCTTTTCGATGTTGTGCATCTCTACATCGGGCTCGATCTGCGACCATTCGGGCAAATCGGAGAGCGGCACCGCAGAGCCGATATGCAAGCTGCTTTCAGAGCGGTATGCTCGGTTTGACACCCTGTATACACTGTCTTCATAGCGGTGATATTCAAGCCGTGTATAACGCATTTTTCCGCGCTGTAAGCACTGCAAAAATACGCAGCCCACAATATTCCCGCTGTCATCATATGCAGTCGGAATAAAGCTGTCGGCACGTACATATTCGACGTTTATCTCCCTGCCGTTATAGCATGGTTTAAGCATCACACCGCCCAGAGCGGCGGCGTATTCCGTGTATAAAGGCGCATCGTATATAATGCGCTCCCAGAGATCGTACATCGGGGATTTGTCCGCAAGGTGCGACTTAAATTCCAGCGTTACAAGCCGTGCGATCTCATGCGCCGCCGAATATGCCAGCTGCAGTGTATCGGGTATGGTGTCGGACAGATAATTGGGTCTGCCCTCGTATGCCGCCGACCAAGCGGAAATTTTTGCCGAAGCTTCCGAACTGTCGGGGAGCTTGATATTCAGCTTTTCGGCGACCTCGTTTCTGTCGATCATTTCCCTTTTTTCCTCCATATCGTTGATGTTGCGTATCTCGTTGCATCAATGCTGTGATTGTCCCTATCGGGGTATCCGCTGATAATTTCGCCTTCCTTGTTTCGCTCATATTCATACTCGGAAAATTCCTTTGCCGCTGCGGGACAGCGCACAGGGTCGATAACGATAACTTTCAGCGACTGCAGCCATTTCATGGAATAATCCACCGAACCGGGACCCTTTTCCGCAGCTCTTGCAGCCAATCCATAGCTGCGGTAATCGCCCACAGACTTCTTCTCGGCACTGTCGCACATGATGATATCGTCCTCGGTCACGCCCATTTCAATCAGTTTATCCGCCGTTTCACGGTTGGATTTTTTGTTGCAGCGGTATTCATTGAAGATATAGAGCGCCAGACGTGCAGGATCGTAAGCCACACTGACATAATCAAACGGATCCGGATACCAGCCCCAGTCAACGCCGTGAAGTATTGTGCCGAAGGTCTTTATTTCGTCATCGGTGATCTCACGGATAACAACGTTGTCGAATACATTCCCGCCTGTGCCGTTTGCAACGCCCATGTATTCATTTGCGTATGCGTCGGGATTGATCTGTTTGAGAAGCTCTGCATCGGATAGAAACGATTCACCCAGCCATTTCTTCGGCACTGTGAGATAGGTGCTTTCCGTAACAAGCATATCGGGGCGAGGGGAGCGTATATATTTATTCGCCCAGTTCTGCGCCGATTTGGGCGGATTGAAGGACTTGAATTTATAAGCAATATCTCCGCCTCTGATAGCCGACTGTTCGATCTTGCGGGCATCCGCTTCTCCCTGAAACTGATCAAGCTCTTCAAACCACACGATGCCGATATATCCGAATTCGGGCTTGATAGATTTTATTTTT
This sequence comes from uncultured Ruminococcus sp., assembly GCA_945835085.1. GTDB lineage: Bacteria > Bacillota > Clostridia > Oscillospirales > Ruminococcaceae > Huintestinicola. Next base: position 4,333 of record CAMAIG010000130.1, read on the forward strand.
TCGGGCTTATCCGCACCTCGGAAATATATCTTCTGCCCTGTCGGTATATGCGTAATTTCCAGCGGTGATTTCGTAGCTGTAAATTCGCTGTCAAGTCCCAGTGCGGAAATTGCCCACAGAAGCTGATTGTATACGGAATCCTTGATAGTGTTTCCGAACTGTCGGAGAACGAGAGCGTGCATATTCCCGTTCTTTTTTATCAGGTCAATGATCTTCAATGAAATGAACGAAGATTTTGTGGAACCTCTTCCGCCCGGGAAAATATATTCCGAATGCTCATGTTCGTCAATATCGAACGCCACAGAAGCAAATGCAGGTGCGATAAGTCCTGCGGGAATTCCACTGTATGCTTTAGGCTCGGGCGCTTCCGGGAAAATGCGTGCCTTTTCAAGCCTGAGCTTTTCGTTTTCGACCTTGATTTTCTGTTTGAGGTAAGCATCATCACGAATAATGCTGCGAAGTTCTTTTATTGCGGCAACATCTCCCTGTTTTGCCTGTTTAAGCAGAGCAGCATTTACCGCAAGCATGTTGTTTATTTCATCTTCCGATAATTCATCAAACTTGATTCCCATATCGGAAAGCATCTGATAATCTTCCGACGACGATGCAGGGAGCGAAAGCAGCAGCTCCATGCACTGCTTCATATCACGCTTTTTGCGCCTTGCTGCTCCCGAAGCTTTGCCGCCTTTGGAAGTGATTTCTCGGAGCTCGTTCGGAGTTCGCTTGTCATTTGGTATTAAATTCTGTTCATTCATGGTCACCACCTGCCTGATTTTGGGTATAAAAAAATCCGCCTGCGGAAAACCGTAAGCGGATATAATTATTTCATTATACACATTTTAGCACAAACATAGTGACATGTCAAGCCTTTTGTGAAATTTCTTTAAGAGCATATCCGTGAAGCCTATGTATTTGCCGAACGCTGCGCCCAAGCTCAGTCGCGATCTGCTCCCATGAATTGCAGTAGAGATAATACATATTGAGGATTTGCCGCTTTTTATCGTCTTCCACAAGATAAATGAGCTTACCTGCCGTGCAATAAGGCTTTGACAAATCATATCTGCAGCTGTTCATTTTATCCTCACGGTCGGACAGCTCGCAGTATGCATTCTCAACAACGTTTCCGTTATGCTCATATTGAGCACCCGTGCTGTTGAAGCGGACAGACTTTCC
>CAMAIG010000131.1 GCA_945835085.1 uncultured Ruminococcus sp.
AAATTTCGGCGTATTTACTGCGCTGTGGTTTTTCTTCGGAAAGGATGACATTTCTATGCAGATGGGATGGAACTATGTCGGCGCCGTTGTTATTTCGGGTCTGGTTATAGTTTTCGTTGCCCTGATCCTCCTCATTATAGCTGTAAGCATAATGGGACTGATCTTCAAGCAATTTAAAAAAGCAGGCTCTAAGAAAAAGACAAAAAGCAATGCTCCTGCTTCTCCTGCCGCACCTGCTCCCCTTAAGGCGGTTCCCGTGCCTCAGATACAGCCCGCAGCCGATGATAACGATGAGATAATTGCTGTTATCGCTGCTGCTGTTGCCGCTATGTCTGAAGAAAGCGGCAAGCCTCTCAGGATCAAGAGCATCAAGCCCGTGGGCGGAAGAGTCCGCACAAATGCCTGGGCAAGCGCTGCTGCAGGCGAAAATACCCGTTCATTCTGATAAAGTTTTTTACAAGAAGGGATTGTTCCTATGTTTTCGATTTTTCTCGATACGATCAGCGACCTGTGGGCAAGCTCGGGCTTTGCAAGTCTTGAATGGCAGAATGTGGCAATGATCTTTATCTCATTCATCTTCATGTATCTTGCCATTAAGCACAAATTTGAGCCGCTGCTTCTGCTCCCTATCGCTTTCGGTATGCTCCTTACAAACCTTCCTCTTGCGGGAATGTATCACCCCGAGCTGTGGGAGCTTGACCCCGAGGGTCATGTTAATTTCGGCAAGGTCATTGCAAACGGCGGTCTGCTGGATTTCCTGTATATCGGCGTAAAGCTGCAGATATATCCTGCCCTTATCTTCCTCGGCATCGGCTGTATGACAGACTTTGCTCCTCTTATCGCTAACCCCAAGAGCTTCCTTCTGGGTGCTGCCGCTCAGGCAGGTATCTTCCTCACATTCATCGGTGCTGCTGCTCTCGGCTTCAATGCCAATGAGGCAGGCTCTATTGCCATAATCGGCGGCGCTGACGGACCGACTGCTATCTACGTTTCAAGCCAGCTCCTTAACGGTGATTACAAGGTTAGTATCGGTACTATCGCACTTGCGGCATATACCTACATGGCGCTTGTTCCCCTTATCCAGCCCCCTATAATGCGTCTGCTTACCACAAAGAAGGAAAGATGCATCAAGATGGCTCAGCTCAGATCTGTTTCCAAGACCGAAAAGATCATTTTCCCTATCGCAGTTACCATAATAATCGCCCTTCTTGTTCCTTCTGCAGCTCCTCTTGTGGGAATGCTCATGCTGGGAAACCTCTTTAAGGAGAGCGGCGTTGTTGAAAGACTCTGCAAGACTGCTCAGAACGAGCTTATGAATATCATCACAATTTTCCTGGGTATTTCCGTTGGTGCCACAACCGTTGCAAAGAACGTTATTTCCCTGGATTTTGCAAAGGTCATCGTTCTCGGCGTTATCGCATTCGGCGTCGGAACTGCCAGCGGCGTTCTCTTCGGTAAGGTCATGTGCGTTGCAACAGGCGGCAAGGTTAATCCCCTTATCGGTTCTGCAGGCGTTTCCGCCGTTCCTATGGCTGCAAGACAGTCCCAGAAGGTCGGTGCAGAGGCAGATCCCACCAACTTCCTTCTCATGCACGCTATGGGACCAAACGTTGCAGGCGTTATCGGCTCCGCTGTTGCGGCAGGCGTTCTGCTGAGCATTATCCCTCACTAAGAATATTATTAAAACAGGCAATGCAGCTTCGGTTACTGCATTGCCTGTTTTTTTATATCCATATGTTTTTTTCTGACTGAATTTCACATCTTTTTTGTTATGCCGGGATTTACATCTTATTCTACCCGACAGCCGTCGTTATCAATGTGCATCTCCTTGACTTCCCATGAAGCAAGTCCCATATTGTCCAGGGCAAAACGCATTTTTCCTGCGAAAAATTTGTTTTCTGCATCTACAATTGTCATAAGGCATGGCCCTGCTCCGCTTATATATGCGGCATATGCACCGTTTGTATAGGCAATGTCAAATATATCCCGTCCGTGGGGGATAAGCTCCATGCGATAGGGCTGATGCAGTCTGTCATGAACGGCTGTGCGGAGATTTTCGTATTTGCCCGTGAGAAGCGACGCCGAAAATAGTGCCGCACGGGACAGATTATACACGGCGTCCTTGTGAGATACCTCCTTTGGCAGGCAGGCTCTTGCTTTTTCCGTTTTCAGCTCAAAATCCGGTATGACCGCTATGAATTTCAGCGTCGTAAACACCTCCTGCTTTACCCAGTGTACCTTTTTGCCGTCAAAAACCGCTGTTACTATTCCTCCCAGCAGGGCAGGAGCGGTGTTGTCGGGGTGTCCCTCGATCTGTGCTGCAAGGTCCACCATTTCATCAAGGCTCAGAGGATCGCCCATGAGCCTGTTTGCACCTGCAAGTCCTGCGATAATGCAGGCACTGGAGCTTCCCAGACCTCTTGCCATGGGAATATTGTTTATCTGCTCGATCTTCAGCCCCTTGAAATTCCGTCCGCAGATGTCATACACGGTTTTTGCCGTGTGATAGATAAGGTTGTTTTCGTCGGCGGGGACATCGGTGCCGTCAAGTGAGCTTATTTGGCAGCCCTCGGCTTCCTCCATATTGACGTAATTATAGTAGCTGAGCGACAGTCCCAGGGCGTCAAAGCCTGCTCCCAGATTTGCGCTTGTGGCAGGTATTTTTAGCTTTATCATGTTTGCCATTCCTTCCCAATCTATGTGTAATTTCTAATATTATATCACATTTTTCTTTTGTGGTCAAATTTCACTGAGGATGTGTTTGTATTCAAAGGATTGACAAATTGTAAAAAATGATGTATAATATTATTAGCTGTGATTTGTACATTAATGAAATTATGCAAATAACTAAGAGCTTTCGGCGGCAGCAATGTTCATGTCTGACCGTCTTTTGTATCATAATGCCCGGAGCTTGAAGGTTTTGATAAAGCATTTGAGATAACATAAATTTGAAATATATGGGAGAATAGGCTGATGTTTGAAGATATGACTGAGCAGCAGGCAAGAGATCGGATACTCGGTATCGTTGCGGAATATTGCAGCAAATATCATACAAAAAATGATGACTATAATATCGGCGGCAGAATAGCCTATGCAGGACGGGTCTATGATAAGTCGGAGATGGTGAATCTTGTGGACAGCGCCCTTGAGTTCTGGCTTACATCGGGAAAATATACGGATATGTTTGAAAAGAGCTTTGCGGAGTATCTCGGTGTAAGGTATGCGGCACTTGTTAATTCGGGTTCTTCTGCAAACCTTATCGCTTTTATGGCGCTGACATCTCCCCTTCTGGGAGATAAAGCCATTCACAGAGGTGATGAGGTCATTACCGTTGCGGCAGGATTTCCCACAACTGTGTCACCGATAATACAGTTTGGTGCAGTTCCCGTATTTGTTGACATCACTATACCTCAGTATAATATTGATGTGAGCCTTCTGGAAAAGGCTTATTCACCGAAAACAAAGGCGGTAATGCTTGCCCACACCTTAGGAAACCCTTTTGATATTAAGGCTGTAAAAGGCTTCTGTGACACTCATGGTCTATGGCTTATTGAGGATAACTGCGACGCTCTGGGTTCTCTGTATACTCTTGACGGGCAAACAAAATATACGGGTACATTCGGTCATATCGGCACATCAAGCTTTTACCCCGCTCATCAGATGACAATGGGGGAAGGCGGTGCGGTTTATACAGACGACCCGCTTCTTGCGAAAATTATCAGATCCCTTCGTGACTGGGGACGTGACTGTGTATGCAAATCGGGCTGCGATAATATGTGCGGTCACAGATTTGATAAAGGCTACGGCGAGATCCCATGCGGTTATGACCATAAATATATCTATTCCCATTTCGGTTATAATTTAAGGGCTACGGATATGCAGGCGGCGATAGGCTGCGCTCAGCTTGAAAAGCTTTCGTCATTCAACCAAAAGCGCAAGGAAAATTTCTCTGTGCTTTATGAGATACTGTCGGAAGCTGCCGACAGGTTTATCCTTCCCGAGGCTTGTGAAAATTCCGACCCCAGCTGGTTTGGTTTTACACTGACCTGCCGTGAAAATACCGACCGCAATGCAATGGTGCGTTATATCGAAAGCAAGGGCATTCAGACAAGAATGCTGTTTGCGGGAAATCTCACAAAGCACCCTTGCTTCGACGAAATGAGGAAAAATCAAAGCGGATATCGTATTGTGGGAACTTTGAAAAATACCGACATTATCATGAACAAGACCTTCTGGGTCGGAGTATATCCCGGAATGACGGAGAAAATGCTCAGATATATGGGTGAAACCATTACTCAGGCTGCTGTTGAATGCTCCGAGTAGGTAATTGTATCTTTTAAAAAATCTGCTGAACAAAAAGCAAATAAATGCAGTCAGATTTGCTTTTTGAGAGGATATGTTTATGAAAAAAATTTCTGTTCTTGTTCCCTGTTATAATGAGGAGGAAAATGTCGTTCCTCTCAGTGAGGCTATTATTGAGCAATTTGAAAAGCATCTTCCCAATTATGATTATGAGCTTATTTTCATTGATAACTGCTCCCTTGACAGCACAAGAGAAAAGCTTATAGGGCTTTGCGAGAATAATAAAAAGATCAAGGCTATTTTTAATGTCAGAAATTTCGGACAGTTCAATTCCCCTTTTTATGGAATGCTCCAGACATCGGGGGACTGCACTATAAGTATGAGTGCGGATTTCCAGGACCCTGTTGAGCTGATACCCCGCCTTGTCCACGAATGGGAAAACGGCTACAAGATAGTCTGCCCCATTAAGACCTCAAGCAAGGAAAATCCCATAATGCGTTTGCTTAGGACCTGCTATTACAAGCTGATCAAAAAAATGTCCGATGTGGAGCAGATAGAGCATTTTACGGGTACGGGGCTTTATGATAAAAGCTTTATTGATGTGCTGCGTGATCTTGACGACCCTACGCCCTTTCTGCGTGGGATAGTTGCGGAGCTGGGATTTAAGCGCAAGGATATCCCCTATGAGCAGCAGAAACGCCGTGCGGGTAAAACCAGCAACAATTTTTACAGGCTTTATGACGCTGCAATGCTGAGCTTTACCTCTTATATAAAGGTTGGCATGAGGATATGCACTATTGCGGGCTTTTTCATTTCAATGATAAGCTTTGTCATTGCATTTGCCTATCTGATAGTTAAGCTTCTCAACTGGCACAGCTTTGCCATGGGAAATGCTCCCATTCTTATAGGCGTATTTGTTCTGGGAGGTCTGCAGCTGTTTTTTATCGGACTGCTGGGCGAATACATAATGAGCATTAATACAAGAATTATGAAACGACCTCTTGTAATTGAGGAAAAGCGTATCAATTTCGATACCCCTTCTCCGTCGGACGAAAATTAGGAGGACTGATGTGATCACCTTTCCCGATATTGATAACAAAATTATTTCCGATGATATGGATATGATCTATAACAGCAGATGCTCATGGGAAGATATAATGCAGTCGGAAGTATATATAACGGGTGCTGCGGGTAT
>CAMAIG010000132.1 GCA_945835085.1 uncultured Ruminococcus sp.
GAGGGACGCTATTGCGGAATATATGGGCGAGGGCGTTACACTGATATCCGCAGGTGAGCAGGCAGCTCATTTTGCTCTCAATATGCTGGCGGGGAAAAATATGCTGTCTTCATCGGATAAGCCCGGCACGGTCACATATTACACCAGCGACAGCGCTGAGCTTTTTGAGGAAAATGCCCGAATTTTCATCGGAAGCTGTCCCGAAGGCAAGGTCATGAAAATAAGCATTGACGAGCTGACAAAGTAAAGGAATGTTTGGATTTGAAAAATGGAAAGAATATTAAAATAACTCTCAAAAGCCTTTCGACACCCACAGGAGAAGCCCCCGACGTAATCGAGCTGATAACCGAGGGCACACTCAGGAGCGTTACCGATGCCGAGGGAAGAAATGGCTGGGAGATATCCTATTTCGACAGCGAGGCAACAGGCTTTCAAGGCTCGGAAACTATCGTTTCCTGCTTCGGCGAGGAGCTTGCCTCTATGATAAGAAAGGGCAGCACCGAGTCAAATCTCATTATCGAAAAGGGAAGAAAGCATCACTGCCATTACGGCACCGAATACGGCAGCATGATGATAGGCATATACACCCACAGGATCATTAACCGCCTTTCGGAATCCGGCGGCGAGCTTTATTTCAAGTATACCATTGATGTAAATTCCGTTCTCATAAGCGACAACGAGGTATATATGGAGATCGTTCTCGCATAAGGGGTGTCCCCTTTGCCGCCTCGTTGGATAATTATGCACGGCAATTAAATTAGCGGTACGGTACCGATATATTTTTCGTTATCGGCAATACCATATGGTGCCGCCTTTGCCGCTTCGCCGAATTTATGCAAAGCGGACAAAGCACACGGCACAATATATTAAAAAAACGGCGGCGGTACCGTTTTGTGCGGGTCATCCTGAGGATATCCGAGAGCGCATCGGACACCGCCTGCGCTGCAGTCCTGCCTTCCGCCGTTAGTATAATCTATGCAGAAGGAATGTCCGCTGTTAAAGCTCAATGACTGCCCGAAGCCCGCAATTTCACAAAAATCACGGGTTTTTGTGAGCTATCCGCCCCCGGAGCAGGATGATACCATATAAAATGAAAGGAAAAAAAATTTTATGAAGCTCATGTTCGCCTCAGATATACACGGCAGTGCTTCCTGCTGCAGGGAGCTGATGAAGCGTTTTGAGGAGGAAAAGCCCGAAAGGCTCATTCTTCTGGGTGACCTTCTCTATCACGGTCCCCGCAACGATCTTCCCGAGGAATATGCACCCAAGGAAGTCATTAAAATGCTCAATGCCATTAAAACAAAGCTCCTCTGCGTCCGAGGAAACTGCGAAGCGGAGGTTGACAGCATGGTGCTTGAATTCCCCGTAAGAGCCGATTATATGACAGTCTGGGCTGAGGAAAAGCTTTTTTTCTGCACCCACGGTCATCTTTATAATGAGGAGGATATGCCCTTTATAAACGAGGGCGATGTTTATATCAGCGGTCACACTCACATTTACCGTGCCGAAAAGGCAAAGGGCAGATATTTCATAAATACAGGCTCCGTTTCTCTCCCGAAAAACGGCAATCCAAGAACATATGTCACCTACAAGGACGGCATTTTTGAAATCAAGGAGCTTTGCGGCAAAAGAATATGCAGCATTGCTGTGAAATGAAAATCGGGCAAGCATCAAAATAGTGCTTGCCCGATTTTTTATTATATTTTCATTTGAAGCATGAGCCTGTTCTGCAAGGCTGTATCGTCCCTGAACCGTCCTCTGAGGGTCACGGTCGATGTCTTTGCTGAGGGCTTTTTTATGCCCCTTGCGGTCATGCAGCTGTGATTTGCTTCGATAATGACTGCAATATCTTCGCTGCCCGATGCCATCTCCATTATCTCAGCAATGTCGCTTCCTATGCGCTCCTGGAGCTGCAGCCTTCTGCACGCCATGTCGGCTATCCTTGCTATCTTTGAAAGCCCCAGCACCCTGCCACGGGGAATATACGCCACGGATATCTTCATATCATACATCAGCGCCATGTGATGCTCACAGTAGGAAAAGGCTTCAATGTCCTTTACCAGCACAAAATCCTCGCTCTCATTTTTCTGCTCAAAGGATTTGCTGAACATCTGCGCTATCTCCTCATTGCTGTAGCGCATTCCCTCAAAAACCTCCGTGTACATTCTCGCAACTCTTGCGGGAGTTTCCTTTAAGCCTTCACGGTCGGGGTCGTCACCCAGAGCTATAAGAATACCTCTGATATGCTCTTCAATTGCCTTTGTATCTATTTCCTTGTTCATATTAATTTTCCTTTCGGGTATCATACCCCTCGTTTTTCGGGGTCCCAGATGAATTTGTGAAGCTGCAGCTGCATATTTACGCCGTTAAGCTTATGCTCCAGCATGAAATCAACTATCCTCCGAGGCTCTATTTTTCCGAACACGGGGCTGAAATACACTGCACATTTTTCTGTGAGGGAATACCTGTTAATTATCTCAAGTGCCCTTTCAAAATCCTCCTCGGAGCCTGCAACGAATTTGACCGTATCGCAGCCGGTCAGCAGCTCGTAATTTTCAAGCCGCATATGCTTTTCCATTCCGCTTGACGGGAGCTTGTAATCAAGAGTTACCGAGGGACGAGGAGAAATGTCATCGCACACCGATATATCCATGCTGCCGTTGGTTTCTATCTCAACAAAAATTTCTTCCCTTGAAAGCCTTTCAAGAAGCGTTCTCACATTTTCATGGGCAAGAGGCTCGCCCCCTGTGAGAGTAACATTTTTTATGCCCGTGCCCGAAATATATTCCGCAATTTCCTCCTCGGTCATCAAAACGTGGGGAGCGTCGGGGCTGTTCGCCCACATGGTATCGCAGTATGAACAGCTGAGATTACAGCCCGCAAGCCGTATGAATACCGCAGGCTGACCCGCTTTCCTGCCCTCGCCGTTTATGCTAACAAATTTTTCCGCAACTCTGAATAGAGCCATAGCTTTTTCCTCCTATATGCTGTAAACCGCACAGTTATTGGGGGTTTCATAAACGGTGACGCTCTTAACATGATAACCGAGGGCACCGAGCTTTTCGAAAATATACCTTGAAAAATTCTCCGCCGTTGGACGAAAATCAACGGGTACAAGAGCAAAGCCCTCGTCAATAAGTGCATTTTCCGTGGCGGTTTTAAGGCTGCCCTTTTCATAAATGAGCTTGTGGTCAAGGTCGTCCGCAATTTTTTTCAGGTCACGCTTCAGATCGCCGAAATCAACTATCATTCCCCGCAGCTGACCTTCGCTGACAAGATTTTCGGAAAAAATTTCCGCTTCTATTTTCCAGCGGTGTCCGTGGATATTTCTGCACTTTCCTTCATATCCGAACAGAAAATGGGCAGAGTCAAAGGCTGCTTCGGTTTTAAGAATATACATAGCTTTTTCCTTTCAAAAAAATGACGGGTATCACAAAGATACCCGTCAGCGTCAAATAACGTTGTTTTTTGGAGAAGCCTGTTGCAATTTTTCGCATAGCATTACAGCGAGGTTGCAGAGGGGCTTCCCCTTCGGGGCACACACCGCACCGCATTATCTCACGTTACCGAGCTGCAAACATAAGTATTCTTGCAAAACGAGCTAACGAGATTGCAGAGGGGCTTCCCCTTCGGGGCACACACCGCACTGCACTATCTTACGTTACCGAGCTGCAAACTTAAATGATTTTGCATAACTTTCCAGCGAGGTTGCAGAGGGGCTTCCCCTCAGTCCGGGTTTTGTTTATTGACAGGAGGGTACAAATGAACTGTCATTATTAAATTTATTCAAGGTTATCGGCAGCCTCGGCCTGGGCAGCCTTTATCATGATAGCGCATTCAAGGCGCTTTTTCTGTATTTCACAGGAAAGCTTGTGTGCCGAAAGGATATTTCCCGTATAGATGTAATTATTTGCGTTGCAGCCGCCGCTGCAGTAGAACTTTGCCCAGCACTTTTTACATTCTTCCTTTGTATAGATGTGGGCTGCCGCAAATTGACTCTTCATCTCGGTGTTGAAGGTGCCGTCGTAAAGATTTCCCATGAGATAGTCCTCATAGCCGACAAACTGATGACAGGGATAAATATCTCCCTTTGAGGTAATGGCAACATACTCATTTCCCGAGCCGCAGCCCCTCAGACGCTTGATAGCGCAGGGTCCCTGGTCAAGATCAAGCATGAAGTGGAAGAAATTGAAATGCCTGCCCTTTTTCTCGTTTACAAGCATAAGCTGAGCAAGGCGCTCATATTCGCTGAATACCGCAGGAAGATCCTTCTCGGTAATGGCGTATTTCTCACTCTTGTCGCAAACAACAGGCTCCACAGATATCTGGTCGAAGCCCAGGTCATAAAGATGGAAAACATCATTTGAAAAATCAAGATTATATTTTGTAAAGGTGCCCCTGACATAATAATTCTCATAGTTTCTCTTCTGAGCAAGGGTCTTATACTTATCAATTATCCTGTCATAGCAGCCTGTGCCGTCAACACGCTTTCTGACACGGTCGTTGACTTCCTTTCTGCCGTCGATGGACATGACCACATTGGACATTTCCTTGTTGATAAAATCCATCTTCTCCTCGTCAAGGAGCATACCGTTTGTGGTGATGGTAAATCTGAATTTCTTGCCGTACTCAGCTTCTTTAGATCTGCCGTACTCCACGATCTGCTTTACAACGTCCCAGTTCATAAGAGGCTCGCCGCCGAAAAAGTCCACTTCAAGATTCTGTCTGTCAGCGGAATTTTCAAGGAGGAAATCTATTGCTCTTTTGCCTGTTTCAAAGTCCATGACCTCTCTTCCCATGCCGTAATCGCCCTGGGAAGCAAAGCAGTATTCGCATCTGAGATTGCAGTCCATTGTGATGAGCAGGCACATTGCCTTCACGGGAGCCGCAACGGAGTATTTCGCAAACTTCTCATAATCGTCCTCGGAGAAAAGTATCTGCTCCTCATGAAGCTCCTTTACCTCCTCGTAGCAGGAGATTATCTCCTCCCTGTCATAAAAGCGGGAAAGCTTTTCTATGACAGCCTCGGGACATTTATCCTCGAAGGGAGGGGCTACGTTGTCAAGCATATCATATGTAAGCTCGTCCACAAGATGAACGCCGCCGCTGTGGACATCAAGAACAATATTATATCCGTTGAGCTTGTATTTATGTATCATTTTATATCCTTTCGGAACGGATCCTTGTGCGACCCATTACTAAACTGAATTTTTCTTAAAATAACAGTAAAAGGACAGAGATACCTCTGCCCTCTCAGCGTGTCGCTGAAGCCAACTCGTTGGGAAAATAGCGGTATTTTTCCTGTTTTGTGGCTCGGTAACGTATGTATTAAAGCCAAAATATGCAAGCAACTTTTTTACCATGCATTTTTTTAACAGACTGAGAGGACAGAGATATCTCTGCCCTCTACCGCTTTTTCTGACTTATTGAGTAATTACTTCTCGCACTTCTGGTTAGCTACTGTGCAGGAAGTCTTACAAGCGGACTGACAGGAT
>CAMAIG010000133.1 GCA_945835085.1 uncultured Ruminococcus sp.
CCGCCTGTGAATGATGCAAATTGCTTTGTAATTGATACACCGTCTGTGTTTTTTGACTCAAAAACGAAGAACTTGTTTACAAAGAAAGCAAATATCAGCGAAACTATCCATGCAATGACGGTTGCGGCGGAGGAGGGTATTGCAGAGCTTTCCATAGCCTTCACGACCGAGGAGAATGTCCGTTCTTCAAGACCCGAAAAATCGGTAAAAGCAAGCCGCAGACCGAAATGGACCACATAGTTAAGTATCGTGGTCAAAGCTCCGTAAAAAATATAAATTATGGCGTTTTCAAATTTCAGACAAAGCTTTTCAAGCGGTCCCGGAAGGATCGCATATATTTTTCTGAAAAATTCTTTATTCATAGAGAATGTCCTTTATACTAAACACTCATTGAATTATGGAAATCTCTCGCCGCAAAACCGCATATATCAAAGCTTTTGCGGCAGTTTCTAATGGTGTTTACTATTACATATTAATCCGCCGTCCCCGACAAAGGAAACGGCGGATATGTGATTATCAGTGAATGAGCTTGTTTCCGCATTCAGCGCAGAATTTAGCAGTATCGCTTGTGATCTTTGCACCGCACTGATCGCAGAATTTCATACGCATTACAGGCTTGGGAGCCTCTGCGGGCTTAGGTGCTTCTGCAGGTTTAGCAGCGGGAGCAGCAGGCTTAGGAGCTTCTGCTGGCTTAACTTCGGGAGCAGCAGGCTTAGGAGCCTCTGCGGGCTTAGCAGCGGGAGCAGCAGGCTTGGGAGCTTCTGCGGGCTTAGCCGAGCCGTCAATATGTGTTATAGGCTTGACCTCCGGAATAGGTGAAACAACAACTTCAATTGGCTTGATGGGCTTGATAGGCTCGATGGGCTTGATAGGAGCGGGTGCCGGTGCGTCTGCCGGCTTTGCTTCGGAAGGCTTTGCATCTGCGGGCTTTACCTCCTCGGTAGGCTTAACAGGCTCAGCAGGCTTTTCGGGAGCCTTTTCGGCTTCTTCTGCCTTCTTGCGGGCTGCTTCGATCTCAAGGCGCTCATTTTCAAGCTCCTGGATCTTTGCTTCCTCGGCAGCCTTCAGTTCTTCAGCCTCACGAAGCTTTTCGGTCGACTTATCCTTCTGAACAAGGCTTAATACATAGTTGATGACCTTAGCGGCATTTTCAACAAGCTTCTTATCAATACCGTTAGGAAGCTCGGCAGACTTTCCGTCCTTCTCAACGACATGAAGTGTGGTTGCAAAAAGTCCCTTCTTTGCTTCAAAGCGTTCAATCTGCTCAACGTTGATATGACCGAAGCCGTTTTTGCTCTTATAATAGAGTGAATCTACCGTAAGCATATAAGCTTCATCTGTCCTGCCCTGAGTTACCTCATGGATAAGGAGAGGAAGCTCAAACTGTTCAAGGCTTGCAAATGCTTTGCAAACTGCTACGAACTGGCTTTCAAATACCTTTGAAAGACCGGGAACATAGAAGTGAACGCCTGTGATATTGTTCTGACCCATTGCGTCCTTGAGCTTTTCGACATAGGCATCTCTTTCTCTGGTCTTAAGGTCAGTAATATGAAGCTCGACCTGAGTGATATAGCGCTTCTTGTCTGCAGGATCGATATCCATTTCGTTGATGTCCTTGATAAGCTCATAGCTGCGGCGCTCTGTGAAGCTGCCGAGATTTTTGCACTTTGCATCAAGGATTCCGCGGTCTGCCTCACGGATCTTGGCATTGACCTTGCCAACATATCTCTGGAGCATATCCTCGGGGCAGTTGTTTTCGTTCTTCACGATCCTTTCCATCAGAACGATAAGCTCTGCACGGGACATACTGTTGATCTTTTCGGTGAGCTTTGTAAAATACTTGACATGGCGGTCTGTGATAGCCTCTTCCACCTTCTTGATATAGGGGAAAGTGATCTCGGGAGTGAAGTCGCCGTCGGAGATCTTTTCCTTCATCTCATGGAGCTTAGCGAGATCTGCGTCCATGGTGCCTGCGGTGATCTTATCAAGCTCTGCTCTTTCGAGAGCATTGCCTCTTTCCTTGCACTTTGCAACGGAAGCCTCATAAAGCTTTGCGTCCAGGGTGGGTTTGCGCTTGTCAAGCTCTTCGATGAATTTATCAAGCTCTTCCATGTTGAGCTTTTCGATGGAAGCCATCTGCTTGTCAAATTCAGCCTTGTCGATCTGACGAAGACGAGTTGTGATCTGCTCAATATAAGGCTTGCCTGCCTCGGCGTATTCGGGAGTTTCATCAATAGTATGCTTCATGCTCTGGAGCTTATCCTTGGGAGCGTTTGCAATATTCTTGCAAAGCTCGGAAAGCTCTGTCTTGATAAGCTCGGCAGTGCGCTTGTCGATCTGTTCGATATATTTTGCGGAAAGCTCCTTGTCGAAATCGTCGCCTGTGAGGGCTTCTCTGAGCTTGGAAAGCTCCTTTCTCGGTGTGTTTGCAATATTCTTGCAGAGCTTTTCAAGCTCGGATTTCATCAGGCTGATCTCCTGCTTGCGGACCTTTTCAAGGTAAGGAGCCTTGTTTTCCTTGCGCATTTCAAGAGCGTTGATATCTGCGGTAAGCTTTTCAAGCTCGGGCTTTTTGAGCTTGTCAATGTTCTTGCACATATCGGCAAGCTTGTCGTTTTCAATCTTGTTGATGCGGTTGTCGATATCGGTGAAATACTTCTTGGTATATTCGGGATCGTACTTTTTGTCCTTAAGCTTTTCGGAAAGCTCGGCAAGAGCAGGCTTGTCGGAATTAGCGATATTCTTGCAAAGCTCGTCAACTTCCTTGTTGTAAAGTGCCTTTCTTCTTGCGGCAATGCTTTCAAAGCTCTGAGCAGTAAGCTCTTCGGGATACTTTGCGTCGCCGAGCTTCTTTTCAAGCTCGTCAAGCTTTGCAAAGTCCATATTGGCAATATCCTTGCAAAGTGCAGCGATCTCTTCCTTTGTAAGTGCCTTTGCTCTTTCCTCGGTCATTGGCATATACTTGGAAACGATGCTCTCGGGATACTTGCCGCTCTTAAGCTCTGTAACGACAGCGTCCAGGGCAGCCTTGTCCATCTTGGGAATGCCGTCGCACTTCTTGGAGAATTCTGCATTGTCAAGCTCAATAACTCTTTCATCGAGCTGAGGAATGTATTTTTCGGTAAAGGATTTCTTGTATTTGCAGGACTTGATGATCTCACGCAGCTCTGCGATCTTTGCCTTGTCGGCAGTTTTGATAACGGAGAATACGTTGATGACCTCCTGCTCCTCAAGGGTATTGTATCTTGCGGTAATATCCTTGATATAAGGAGCCTTGAGAGCGGGACGGCACTTGACAGCGTCAAGCTTCTCTGACATTGCGTCAAGGGTCTTCTTATCCGCAGCACCGATATTAACGCAGATATCCGCAAGAGATTTTCTTGCAAAGCCATCTCTTGCATCGTTTATCTTAGCGGTGAAATGTCTTGTGAACATGGGGCTGTACTTGCCGGAAGCAAGAGCCTTTTCAAGGGAATCTGCCTTAGCTTCATCGGGTATCTCCTTGAACATCTCGGTAAGCTCTTTAAGACCTGCGCTGAGAATGCACTCGTCGATCCTTGCCTTGTAGGGAGCAGCCAGAACTTCATCAAAGCCGCCCTCGGAAATTTTCTTTTTGAGAGCTTCAAGCTCCTCGGGCTTTTTGAGAGTAAGACCTGTGCAAAGTATCTCCAGCTGATTTTTCTCGCAGTCATTGAGAGCGAGCTTTATCTTAAGAAGGTATCTGCCTGTTGTCTTCTTGTCAAGGGGCATATCATAAATATATTTTCTGAGCTTTTTCAGCTCTTCTTCGCTGAGAGCGGAGAGGTCGGAGCACATATCGGCAAGCTCCTTCTCGTTCTTAACAGCCTTTTCCATATCCTGCACAGTATCGAAAACTGTGCCGTTATAAGTGCGGCTCTCTATCTCAAATTTCTCGCAGTAATCGGCGATCTCCTTGAGAACGGGGATATTTTTGAGCTTATACTTAGCCGCAGCCTTGCTGATATCCTCGGAAACAACGGAAGCCTCGGAGCCTGAGCAGCAAAGCTTGCCGTCCTCGCCTCTGAATCCATCGGGGATATATGCTTCGCTCAGATACTTGCCAAGCTCTTCTGCATTGAGAGCCTCGCTGCCCCAGTATTCGGATATGTTTTCGATATTTTCAGCGTCTGCGGGAGAAGCTGCACGAGCAAGATTAAATACGGCGGGACAAGCGGGACGGACGGTGAGCAGTGCGCTTACGTCCTTCTTGATCTCCTCGGGAGAAGCGGAGGAAAGCTCAATAGCACGAAGAGCTTCCTTAGCTTTCTTTTCATCGGGGATAGAATATTTAAAGCCATATGTATTCTTTTCGGAAACAAGCTTTCTGAATGCTTCTGCAAGCTTATCCTTTTCGGTAATTCCTTCAAAATCCTTTTCGGTAAGCTTGACTCCGCACTTATCCGCAGCCTTTATCATGAACTGAAGGCAGAATGTGTTTGAGTCGAACTTATAGCCGGCAGTATTGAAAGCGTCTGCGTTTGCTTCGGCTGTTTTAAGGATATCGTCAAGGATCTTCAGGCTCTTGTCAAGCTCTGCACAGCGTGATTCCGACGGGTCGGTAATGATCTTGCCGCCGAAAAGGTCAAACTCGGTTTCGCCCGATATTTCAAGGCAGGAGAAATCAGAAAGTTCGCTGTCCAGATAGTCATTGAGCTTTTTCGTTATATCATCGCTGCTGAGAACTGCGGGAGCTTCGGGAGAGCTTTTTGTGTAAAGAAAATCGTTTGTGAACTTCTTGAAATGCTGGATAACATTAGTGAGAGGAGTAACAGGCGCATAGGGCTTGCCCTCCTGCTTCATGTGTTCCTCACTTATAATAAGTGTGTCGTGCTTTCCGTCGATCATCCAGTCGGCTGCCTCAAAAGCCTTTGTATAAAGCAGGTCGGTAATGTAAACAACGCCGTTCTGAGCGGCAATATCTCTTGCTTCTGCGATCTTGAAGGGGCGGAACTCCTCACCGTCCTCGCTCATAAGGAGCATATCGGACATGCGGCAGATATTCAGACTGTTACTTTTTGCCTCCTCGGGTGTGCATGGTGCATAGATCAGTCCGTCACTGAGAGGGTGACAGAAAAGCATTCCCGACTCAAAGTATTTCTCGGTAAATGCCTCCGCAAAGTTGGTGCAGGCTGACTTGAATTGGCTGTAATCCTTATAGATTTCCACGGCTATAATTCCTCCCGATAATGTATTATTGATTGCTGCGGAACGTGGTAAATGCGGCACAGATAACCCATTGACAACACTTTTAGGCTAATGTGGTGTACATTTGCCCGTATTTCCGCACTAATTATAATCATTATAACAAAAAAATCCAATGATGTCAACGAGAGATTAGACTATTTTATACAAAAATATTGCGGATTTGATTTGTTACTTTTGCATAACAGCAGGGATTTTTTCGGCGAAATGGTTGATTATATCAAGCTGATATTGTTATCTTTGAACAAAAAAAGCTGT
>CAMAIG010000134.1 GCA_945835085.1 uncultured Ruminococcus sp.
CTCCCGTAACTTACGAACATTTTATAGTTCATAAGCTACGGGAGTTAAAAACACCGATTGAACACAACAACTCAAAGTCCTTAACATTAAGACCTGTCTCCTTATATAATAAACAAGTGATTATCAATAAATGCAAAGCAGCCGACCTGTATTACGAGATCGGCTGCCTTGCAATATTATGACTTTATTACTCTGCTTTCGTTATTTCATCAGTGCGGAAAATAAACTTAACGCTGCCCTTTGTTCCGTCAGAAATGCCGGAATAGCTGCGGTAGCTTTCAGCAGCGTCAGATACTGCGTTAAGACGCTCCACTAATCCGCCAAGATCTCCGTTTGCAGCATCAACAAGTTTTTGTATAGCTTCATCGTTGAATTGGATAAGACCCTCGTTGAGTGCTCCTGCACCCTCTGTTAATGCGGATATGCCCTCAGCCATTTGGGTACTGCCGTTGGCAAGCGATATTATGCCGTCAGATAGAGAGGCTGTGCCGCTTTTCAGAGCAGACGCTCCGTCTTTCAACTTATCTGCGCCTTGTGAAAGCTGTACGGTTCCGTTGTAAACATTCTGTGCACCTGCAGAAGCCGATGACACTCCCGAAGTATAAGCGTTAAGTCCGTTGCAGAAACCCTTTACTTCATCAAGCTGAACCTTTACAGCGGTAATTCTTGCAGCCGCATCCTTGCCCATTGCCTGTTCGACTTGCGCAGCAGCACCGTCAAGTACGGTGGCATAATTTTCTATAGTAAGCTTGGGCAGTTCAAGACCCTGCGCCGCAAGCTGACTGTCCGCTTGTTCAAGCAAAGATGCGAATATCTGTGCAGCGCCTTGGTTGAGTGCCTCGCTGTTTTTATCAAGCTCTGCCAGCCCTTCGGAAAGCTGATTGCTGCCTGCACTAAGCTGTGCGATACCGTTACAAAGTCCGACAGTACCCTCATCAAGAGCAACCGCTCCCGAGGAAAGCTGCGCCGCACCATCACTTAATGCGGAAATGCCGTTAATAAGTTCTCCCGTTTTGCCGTTAAGCTCGGTGAGTCCATTATAAAGCTGAGAAGAACCGTCCATTAGCTGTACCATAGCAGAATCCATTTCTGAGGCAGCATTTTTTAGATCATCGATAGTGTTTTCTCCGTCAAGACTTATGTCGGCAAAAATACTGTTTTCAGCCGCAGCATAAAATCCGCTGAATTCAAAATCCGTAACGTCTGCGGTGATTTCAAGATGATCGGGAATATCAAGCTTTTCATTGTCGATATCAAGACTTTCCTGCAAGGACGGAAATGCAAGTGCAGCAATAATTGTCCTGTCGCCATCGTCAAGCACTTTACCGCTTGATACCTCAATGTTGCGGAATTTGTCATTGTCAAGTACAGTGCCCGTAACGACCGCAAAGGGAACGCAAACATTTTCAGCCGCACCGTTTATTTCTGCAGAAACAGTCAGATTATTGGTGTAATCGACCCGAATTTTTATTTTGCCGCTTTTTCCTGCCAGCTCCGCAGGGGAAATTTCCTTGCCGTCAAGAATGTAAGTAACCTTCATTTCCACGGGAGATTTAGCGGTGCTTATGCCCTGATAGTATATGTCCTTTCCGTCAGCAGCCCATATGATATTATCACCGTCATGGGAAAAGTCTTCGTAGCCCTTTACATTTTCAATGTCCGAGAGAGTTGTAATATCTGAAAGAACGGTACTGCCCTCGGTGTTCTTCAAATGGTCGCTTACAATGATTTTATCCGCAGAGCCGTCCGCACATGCAATAATGTACACCGTTTCGTCCTTTTCGGCTGCAGCTGCATCATCTGCCTTTATATTGTCGCTAACAGCTGCCTGCGGTGCTTCTGTGCTTTTATTATCCGCCGCATATATTGCACCCGTGCATATTCCTGCCGCCAGAATTACAGATATAACTGCGGCATAAATTCTTTTTGTTTTCATATACGAATACCTCCACTTACACTATTATGATTATTTCTTTTTCTTTCCTTATTTTTAAATCCAATGGTGGTGACACCGATAAGCCTGTCGCAAAGCATAAACAACGCGGGGAGTATGAATATAACGCATAACATACTGATTACCGCGCCCCTTGCCATAAGCATACACATTGAGCTTATAATGTCAATGTCGGAGTAAAGGGCAACGCCAAATGTCGCCGCAAAAAGTCCCATTGCACTAACAATAACGGACGGTATGGAAGTGGAAAGTGCTGTGATAACAGATTCACGCTTATCTTTTCCGCTGCGGCGTTCCGCTTTGTAGCGGGTGGTCATAAGTATAGCGTAGTCCACCGTTGCGCCAAGCTGTATGGTGCTTATGCAGATAGGTGCGATAAACGGCAGCGACTGTCCAAGATAATGAGGAAGTCCCAGATTTATAAAAATGGACAGCTCAATAAGCGCCACAAGGATTATTGGCAGGGAAATACTCTTTTCAACTATGGCAATTATGATAAATATTGCTGCGATAGAAATGGCATTTACAATTTTAAAGTCGGTATCGGTGGTCTCTATCATATCCTTTGTGCAGGAAGCCTCACCGATAAGCATTGCGCTGTCATCGTATTTTTTTAGTATGGCTGCAAGTTTGTCGATCTGAGCGTTTACCTCGTCGGAAGCAGGCTTGTATTCGGAATTTATGAGCAAAAGCTTGTGTTCGCCGCTTTGTAATGTACCCTTTATCTCATCGGGTATAAATTCATCGGGTATTCGGGAGCCAACAACGGACTCAAGTCCCAGCACATATTTTACGCCGTCGGCGCTTTCTATCTCAGCAATCATCTGCTTTGTGTCCTTGGCGGAAAGTCCCGAGCTTACAAGCGCCATGTGAGTGGACGCAATATCATAATTATCCCGGAGCTTTTCGTTTGCCGTTACATATTCAATGGTATCGGGCAGACATTCTCCCAAGTCGTAATATACCTCGCTGTTTGTGCTTTTGTATCCCATAAATGCAGGTACAGCGACAATTACAAATACCGCAATAAATGCGGGGAATATTTTTACCACTCCTGCCGAGAACCTGCTCATATCGGGAATAAGCGGCTTGTGGTGCAGCTTTGCAAGTGGTTTATCCAGAACAAGTATCAGCGACGGCAGGATAGTAACGCAGCCGATAACACCCAAAAGTACACCCTTTGCCATTACAATGCCAAGATCCTTGCCAAGAGTAAAGCTCATAAAGCACAGGGCAATAAAGCCTGCAATAGTAGTGACGGAGCTGCCTGTTACGGAGGTGAGCGTACTTGATATTGCCTTAGCCATGGCACTTTCCTTGTCGGGATATTTCTCCTTGCACTCATTGTAGCTGTGCCAAAGGAAAATGGAGTAGTCCATTGTTACCGCAAGCTGAAGCACCGCAGAAAGCGCCTTTGTGATATAGGAAATTTCGCCAAGAAAATAGTTCGTACCCATGTTGAACAGTATGGAAACTCCGATGCTTGCAAGAAAAACAAAAGGCACAAGCCAGTTATCCAGGAAAAGCATCATTGCCGCACAGGCAAGCAGCACCGCTATGGCAACATAAACAGGTTCTTCCTGCTCACACAGATCCTTTAAGTCGGTGACAAGCGCCGACATTCCCGATACAAAGCACTGCTTTCCTGCAATGCTGCGTATCTCGTGGATAGCGTCGATAGTTTCGTCGGCGGACGTTGATGTATCGAAAAATACCGCAATCATAGTTGAATTATCCGTGTTGAACGCAGAGTATATCTTGTCAGGCAGCAGCTCCTTCGGTACGGATATATCCATTAGGCTGTCATACCATATCACCGAATCAACGTGCTCCACCGCCGCAATTTTATCCCGCAGTGCGGAAACCTCCTTGTCGGGCATATTTTCCGCCACAATAAAGGAAAATGCACCCTTGCCGAATTCCTCGGTAAGCAGGTTCTGTCCCTTTACAGTGTCCATATCTTCGGGGAGATAATTCAGCATATCGTAATTTATCCTTGTTGCCGCCATTCCCAGCACCGACGGTATCATAAGCACCGCCGCAATTATAAGGATAAGTATGCGCCGCTTGACAACGGCTTCAGAAAATTTCATTATTCATCGTTCCTTTCTTCAATATGATATTCAGCTTCAATAAACTGATTTTTGGTGACCTTTATGGCATACACCGCCACGCACAAATTCAGTATCCCGTCGGCTGTCATTGCCGCACCCAAAATGACCGTCATTGTCTGCGCCGCCTCAAAGGGGTGCAACAGAAGTAATATGCCTGCCGAAATAGTCAGCACAGCAAGCACGGTAATAATGTGCCATTTGTTAAGTCCGAATCGCTTTGCGTCAACGGCTGTTCTCATCTTGAAGATACCCTCCTCAAGTATAATGATACCCGCCACAATGTGCATTGACGATATTACCTTTACGGGACGCACAAGCGCCGCTATGCCGATAACACACAAAAGCGTACCGAAAATAAGGTCATGCTCAAATGCCAGACGGTACAGGTCCTTTGAGAAATATCCCGCCAGCTTTACCGCACCGCATGCCATCATTACCGCACCCAAGATGCGGCAGATAACATTCAGCGATATTTCCGGGCGTATTATCAGAAATATTCCCAGCAGAACTGTAAGTGCCGACACCGTTATATAACCTATTTTCACCGTAAGTACCGAATTTCCTTTTTTCATCCTTACCACTTCCTTTCGTGTTTTATCTTACAGCTAAAGTTTAGCACACACAAACAAAAAAATAAACAGACAAAAAAATCCCCGTGACCGAATTTCAGTCACAGGGATAAAAATGTATAAATTTTAGGCATTGGAGGGTTTTTGTCTGAATTTTTCCGCCGCACGGTTTACAGCCTGCTGCATACTGCCTTCAAAAAGCTCGCAGACTCTTGCAACTCTGCTGCGAATATCATACTGCATACCCGAATTCATCCAGTCCAGCACCATTCCCACCAAAAGGCACTTGTAATAATGAACGATTATCTTTCTGTCCTCCTCAGGTATAACAATGTCATTTGAAGTGGCGGTTATGTATTTTTCCACGGCATACTCTGCGATACGGTCAAGATGCTGACCGTACAGACCACGATCCGCCTGATAAAGATGAAGAACCGCATTTCTATTATTCTGTGCAAGGCTTACAGCAGCCAAAAGACAATCCTCAAAGGAATCGAGGCTTGCGTTTTCGCTGATTATCCTGTCTGCCTCGGCTTGAAGTACCGCCTCTATAAGTGCAGGCAGATCCTGAAAATGATAATAAAAGGAGTTGCGGTTGATTCCGCAGTCCTCAACAATATCCTTTACGGTAATATGATTTACAGGCTTTTCATTGAGCAGACCAAGAAATGATCTGATAATAGCGTCACGGGTAAAATTCGGCAAAAAAAGTCCCTCCGATAAAATATTTTCTATTATTGTAGCATAACACAAAACAAAATTCAACCGCCTTATTATAATTTTTATTGCAAAAATAATGTTTATATGATAAAATATAAGTATAAAT
>CAMAIG010000135.1 GCA_945835085.1 uncultured Ruminococcus sp.
ATCCCTCTCATTTTCTTCGACTTCACCGAAAGCCATGACATCAGCACGTCAAGGCAGACAAGGGTCAGCACGGGCATCAGCCCTGTTATCAGGGGTATGCTCAGATCCTCCACGGGCAGAGTGGCGATATTTGAGATAAGTATGGTTATTGCAAGCTCCGAGGGCTGCAGCTCTCCTATCTGCCGCTTTCCCATGAGCCGAACCGAAAAAATCAGCACGCAGTATAGAATTACCGCTCTTATAAATACAACAGTCAATCTGACACGACCTTTCACAATTAATGTGATTAGTGTGCCGCATTATCGGTGGTTTATGCTAATAACGCATAAAAATACCCCGACAAAGCTCAAAAGAGCCTTGCCGGGGTCAGCAGTGTTATGTATAAATTTTCGGCTTATTCAGCATATTCATAGCCGAGCCTTATGGCTCTCATGTTGTTTTCTATGAGCTGAGCCTTCTTTGCGGGAACCATCTTGCGGATAGTTGCCTCAATGCCGTCCATAGAGATTATGCCCGTTTCCTTGATAAGCTTGCCAATAAGAATGATATTTGCTCCGCCCTGAAGATCATTGTCTGCAGCAAGCTTTGTTGCAGGCACCTTGAATACCTTTATGTCTGTTCGGGTGCATTCGCTGTCAACAAGGGTGCTGTCAATGAATGCATAGCCCCCTGCCTTGACCTTGTCGATAAACTTCACAAAGGAAGGCTCGTTCATAGCAATAAGTATATCGGGATCGTTTACCACAGGTGAACCGATGGGATCATCGGAAAGGCAAACCGAGCAGTTGCATGTACCGCCGCGCATTTCGGGACCGTAGCAGGGAAGCCATGATACTTCTCTGTCAGCGAGCATTCCGCAGTATGCAAGTACCTTGCCTGCAAAAAGAATACCCTGTCCGCCGAAGCCTGCAAGTGCTATTTCACTGGTCATTATATTTCAGTCCTTTCAGATTATTTTTCAGCGGTGATATCCTTATAAACACCGAGAGGATAGTAAGGGATCATTTCAGTGCGGAGTCTTTCCATAGACTCAAGAGGAGTCATGCCCCAGTTTGTGGGAC
Organism: uncultured Ruminococcus sp.; assembly: GCA_945835085.1. Taxonomy (GTDB): domain Bacteria; phylum Bacillota; class Clostridia; order Oscillospirales; family Ruminococcaceae; genus Huintestinicola. Next base: position 1,062 of record CAMAIG010000135.1, read on the forward strand.
AGGTGGAAAGTACCTCGATTATTGAAAAGCCCTGTTCATTCTTCTGTACCTCAAAGCCCTTGCGGATAGCCTTCTTTGCGGCGTTGATGTGAGCGGGAGAATCCACTGCAACACGCTCTGCATAGGCTGTGCCTGTAAGTGTGGAGAGCATCTCGCAGATCCTTACGGGATAGCCTGCCACCTTGGGGTCACGTCCGAAGGGAGTAGTCTGAGTAACCTGACCGGGGAGAGTGGTGGGAGCCATCTGTCCGCCTGTCATGCCGTAGATAGTGTTATTGATAAAGATAATTGTGATGTTTTCGCCTCGTGTTGCGGCATGGACCGTTTCGCAGGTTCCTATGGCAGCAAGGTCGCCGTCGCCCTGATAGGTGAATACAAACTTGTCGGGGCGGGAACGCTTAACGCCTGTTGCAACAGCAGGGGCACGTCCGTGTGCAGCCTCTATCATGTCGCAGCCGAAATAATCATAGGATACAACAGAGCAGCCAACAGGACAGATACCGATAGTATCGCCTTCAATGCCCATTTCGTCAATGACCTCGCACACAAGACGGTGAACAATACCGTGGGTGCAGCCGGGGCAGAAATGCATGCTCACATCTTCAAGAGCGTGAGGCTTCTGATATATAGCCATTATTTCAGTTCCTCCTTAGCAATGGTTCTGATCTGCTCAAGAATTTCAGCAGGTGTATGTATTACGCCGCCTGTGCGTCCGAAGAAGCGGACAGGTCTGCGGCAGCTTGTAGCAAGCTTGACATCGTCGATCATCTGACCCATGGAAAGCTCTACGCAAAGGTATGCCTTGCAGGTGTCAACGGTCTTTGCATACGCTTCGGCAGGGAAGGGCCAGAGTGTGATAGGTCTTATCATACCTGCTTTGATGCCCTCGGCTCTTGCAGCGTTAACTGCGGAGCGAACTATTCTTGCAGAAGCTCCGTAGCCTGTAACGATAATGTCTGCGTCCTCTGTAAGATAGCTTTCAGCCTCGGGAAGCTCAGCCTTGACGATATCGTATTTCTTGTATCTTGCGATATTTGATTTTTCAAGCTCCTCGGGCTGGAGATAAAGGGAGTTTATGATATTATGCTTTCTTTCATTCTTATGTCCCGTTGCAGCCCAGTCCTTATTAACGGTGCTGTCGGAGGGGTCTGAGAAAACAACAGGCTCCATCATCTGACCGAGAACGCCGTCGGTAAGTATCATTGCAGGCATACGGTACTTGTCTGCCATATCAAAAGCCTTAACAACATAGTCAGCCATTTCCTGAACGGAACTGGGAGCATACACGATAAGGAAGAAATCTCCGTGTCCCGCAGCTCTTGTTGCAAGGTAATAGTCGTTCTGAGCGGGCTGGATTCCTCCAAGACCGGGGCCTGCTCTCTGAACGTTGACAATAACGCAGGGAAGGTCACAGCCTGCCGCATAGGAGATACCCTCGGATTTAAGGGAAACTCCGGGAGAGGACGAAGATGTCATTGCACGCACGCCTGTTGCGGCAGCGCCGTAGACCATATTTATCGCAGCGATCTCGCTCTCAGCCTGTAAAAAAACGCCGCCGCACTTGGGCATACGCTTGGACATATATGCAGCGATCTCTGTCTGAGGAGTTATGGGGTAGCCGAAATAGCATTTGCAGCCTGCTCTCACAGCAGCTTCGGCAAGGGCTTCATTGCCCTTCATAAGCATTCTTTCGTTAGCCAAATTATTTCAGTCCTTTCAAAATCATCTTTCAACTGTAATAGCACAGTCGGGGCACATAGTAAAGCACATAGCGCAGCCTGTGCACTGTGCCTGATCGGTGCATTCTGCGGGGCAGTAGCCCTTGGGAGTTCTGATATCTTTTCTGATCTTGATGATCTTTTTGGGACAAACAGATACGCAAAGCTCGCAGCCCTTGCACTTTTCGGTATTGACGGTCATTTTTGCCATGGTTATATTTCATCTCCTTAGTCAGTTCCATACATTTCTGATATATATATTAACGGGGAAAAGCTCCCCCTTGATATCCTTGCATTTTTCAAGGACGGGAACGGTTGAGCAGAATATGGGGATACCCGTTTCGGCAGAAAGCTTCTCCGCCTTTTTAAGTCCCTCATTAATAATGCTCTCGTCCGTTTCAAATCCGAGATTTGAGTTATTGACAACAGCGGTAGCTTTAAGCCCGCAGGCGTTTTCGATCTCCTTCAGGATCTCCTGTGCCCCGTCGGTATCATAGGTAAGGCAGCGGCAGAAATTCACCACATACAGTACCTCGGTTTCGTCCTTGTGTTCTCTTAAAAAAGCGGCGAATTTTCCCAGGGGATATGCTCCTGCGTCATCTCCGCCCATATCAATGATGATATTCCGTCCTGTTTCATAAAGTCCCGGGATATCGTAATCTATTATCGGCATATCGAGATTGCTTCCCGCATATCGGGGAGCTATCAGCTCAACGCCGTTTTCGTCAAAGAGCGCCTTCAGGTCGGCAGTGCGGTAATAGGGATTGACGGTGTCCATATCAGCCACCGTGACCCTTTCGCCCTGCTGTGAACACCTTACGGCATAATTTGCGGCAAAGGTGCTTTTCCCGCTGCCGTAATGCCCTGTGACAACAGTGATCTTTTTCATTGGTTCCTCCGTAGATTTTACATCTCAGGCTCTGCCGAGATAACGTAGTAATAAACGGGCTGTCCGCCGCTTACAAAGTTGATGTCAACATTTCCGAGCTTCGAGCGCATTATCCTTTCAAGCTCCTGTGCCTTTTCCTCGGTCACATCGGAGCCGTAAAGCACGGTAACAAAGCCTGCGGAGCCTTTGAGATTTTTGACAAGCTTTCTTGTGAGCTTGTATGCCGCACGGTTTGCGTCACGGTCGATAAAGGAGAGCCTGCCGTTTTCAAGAGCAAGGATATCTCCCGATTTGATCTCGTGTCCGCTGAAGCTGCTGTCCCTTGCGGCGAAGGTTACAAGACCCGACTGCACCTTTTCGGCTGCAAGGGTCATGTTCATGCGGTTTGTATCGAAATCCCCGTCGGGGTCGAATGCCATCATTGCGGAAAGTCCCTGAGGAACGGAGGTCGTTCTCAGAACATACATAGTCCTCTCGGAAAGCTTCATAGCCTGCTCGGCAGCCATTATGATGTTTTTGTTATTGGGAAGTATGAATACTATCTCTGCGGGAACGGAATAAACCGCTCTCAGAATGTCCTCGGCGGAAGGATTCATTGTCTGACCGCCCTTTACAACGCTGTCAGCACCCAGATCCCTGAACATTGCCTCTATGCCGTTTCCGCTTGCAACGGAAACAAAGCCGAAGCGCTTTTCGGCAGGAACGGGCACGGGCTTTTCGTTGGAAGCCTTTGTGACCGCAGCCTTTTTCTCACGCTGGAGGCGCATATTGTCTATCTTCATGTTGCAAAGAGGGCCATAGGTCAGACCCTTTTCTATTGCAAGCCCGGGGTTATCGGTGTGAACGTGAACCTTGATGATATCCTCGTCGTCAACCACCACAACACAGTCGCCTATGCTTTCAAGATATGCCCGCAGGTCAGCAGGCTTTTTCTCAAAATCGGCAACGTTTACAATAAACTCGGTGCAGTAGCCGAAGGTTATCTCCTGAGTATCGTCGTCCTCCACGGTAAATGCAAACTTACCTTCGGAAACTATCTTAGGCTCGGTGGATATGCTTCTGGGTTCGCCCTTGAATGCACGGAGCATTTCCTCAAATATGATAACAAGGCCCTTTCCTCCTGCGTCCACAACTCCCGCTTTTTTAAGTATGGGAAGCTGCTCGGGGGTCTTTTTCAGAGCCTCTGCCGCAGCGGCACAGACATCAGACCACAGTGCAATGGGGTCGTTTGTCATGAAGGAGGCTTCTCTTGCCTTTTCGGCGCCTACCCTTGCAACCGTAAGGATAGTTCCCTCCGCAGGCTTCATAACAGCCTTGTAAGCTGCCTCAACGCCTATTTCAAGGGCATTTGCGATATCATCGCAGCCTGCTTCCTTTTTGCCTGCAAGCCCCTTTGAAAAGCCTCTGAACAGCAGAGATGTAATAACGCCCGAATTTCCTCTTGCTCCTCTGAGCATTGCGGAAGCCGCCTTTGAAGCGACCTCGGAAACATCTGCATTGTCATCTGTTCCTCTTAGCTCGTTCATAGCGTTTGTAAGGGTAAGGGACATATTTGTACCGGTATCGCCGTCGGGAACAGGGTAAACGTTAAGCTCGTCCACCTGCTTTTTCATATCCGTAAGGGTAAGTGACGCAGATATCAGAGCGTCCTTCAGCATTTTGCCGTTTATCACTGTAATCAGCCTCCATAAAAGGTTGTGTTATTAGATCGTTATTATTCATATCAAAGCCCAATCATTATTATTATAGAACAATTATATGATTTTTTCTATTCTAATCTATTAACAAATCTT
>CAMAIG010000136.1 GCA_945835085.1 uncultured Ruminococcus sp.
GACTCTTTCCGAAAGCGTGACCATGATAGACGTTTCCGACCGCTCGGACCTTAGCTATACATATGACGGAAGAATTACGGTAAGGCTCGGGGCTGTTACCGATATCGAATACAAGATCAATTTCTCGAAAGAGGTCATTACCACAAAGATAGGCGAGAAAACCGAGGGCGTTCTGACCATTATGTCCGATTCAAAGGGCGCTTCCTTCCTCGACAAGGAAAGCCTTGAACACAATGCTCAGGTGTTCAGCGAGAATATGGCGGAGCTTAATGCTGCCGAAACCGATACCGATGAGGACGCTCCCGATGAAACGGAAAAGACTTCCTCTAATGACCCGATAATGGAATAATATAGGTTTTGCCTTGTGAAAAACAAGCAAAATGCACTTGTTTATAATATTTTTTTGTGCAGATACGAATTTTTTACGAAAATCACTTGAAATAATTGTTCGATTGTGTTAAAATAAATGTTGTATGTTTATGTCTTTGTATATTAATATATGATCTTTGGTCTAAATATATTTTTTCGTATAAAAAACAGGAGGATGAAATATGGCTATCATGGTTGATAATGAGAAAAACACCTATGATGAAGTTATAAAGGTTGTCGGTGTCGGCGGCGGCGGCGGAAACGCTGTTAACAGAATGGTCGAAGAGGGCATTCAGGGCGTTGACTACATAACCGTTAATACAGATGCCAGAGCTCTTAATTCTTCTAAGGCTGATACTAAGGTACAGATCGGCGTTAAGCTCACCAACGGCAAGGGTGCAGGCGCTAAGCCTGAGGTCGGTGCAAGCAGCGCTGAGGAGAACAGAGATGAGATAAAGGCTGCTCTCAGCGGCTCGGATATGGTTTTCATCGCTGCAGGTATGGGCGGCGGCACCGGTACGGGCGCTGCTCCTATCGTTGCGGAGATCGCTCAGGAGCTGGGTATCCTCACTGTTGCTGTTGTTACAAAGCCCTTTGAGTTTGAGCAGAAGGCTAAGATGCGTCAGGCTGAGGCAGGTATTGCCGAGCTTAAAAAGCACGTTGACTCCCTTATCGTTATCCCTAATGAAAGACTTCTCCAGAGCACCGAAAAGGAGCTTACTATGAGAGAATCCTTCGCTATGGCTGATAATATCCTCAAGGTCGGCGTTAAGTCCATTGCCGAGCTTATCACTGTTGAGGGCGATATCAACCTGGATTTCGCCGATGTCAAGACCACTATGCAGAATGCAGGCTATGCTCACATGGCTATCGGTCATGGCTCAGGCAAGGATAAGGCTGCTGAGGCTGCTAAGCAGGTAATTTCCAGCCCCCTTCTTGAAACATCTATTTCCGGCGCTACCAGACTTCTCGTTAATATCGTTATGAGCGACGATGTTCTTGCAAGCGATGTAAACACTGCTACAAGACTTATTTCCGAGGCTGCCGATCCCGATGTTAACATGATATTCGGTACATCCTTTGATGAAAATCTCAGGGACGAGATCAGCATCACGGTTATTGCTGCTGCATTTAACAGTGATATCCCTGCTTCCACCGAGGCTGAGGCTGCTCCCGATGTTGAAAAGGTTTCTGCTTCCTCTGCTGCGGCTGGCAGTGCTGCTAAGAAAAGCTCCTTTGATGATGATTACGGCGCTTTCTTCGATATGATAAACAACAGAAAATAATCAGCGTGTCAGCGTGCCGCTGAAGCCAACTCGTTGGTGTTATAGCAAATATCCTTTCGATTTGTGGCTCGGTAACGTAAGTGTTGAAGCAAAATTTATGCTGCACACAAATCGGCTGAGAAGGTAATTTTATAAAAGCTAAAGCTATTGACAAGGTTTGCCCTGTCAATAGCTTTTTTACTTTCTAAGGTCACTAAGCAATGTCTTGAAAAGACTTGCGTGTATCATTTCGTCCAGGGCAATTCTTGTAAGAAGGGCAAAGACATATCTGTCCCCCGACTGCCTTGCTAAGGATACATATGTGGAATAGGCTTTCTGCTCCCCTGCAAGGTCGTGGAGATACATGGTGGCGGGGTCCGGGGAATAATTCAGCTGCTCGCCGTTCCAATAATGGGTCTTGCCCGCATTTTTCCAGCCGTATATCGGCTGCCCCCCAAGCTTTGTTATAAGCTCCCCGATCATGTAGAGGTGGTGCATTTCCGTTTTCGCTATCCTGAGAAGCAGCTCCGACTGCGGGGGGTGTGAATTTTTCAGCATTATCGACTGATATACATATTGGGCGGTGGAGTCGAATTCTCCTGCGCTCCCTCCGAATGTATATGTGAGCCGCTCTGCCATCAGCTTGTTTTCACCCTGAACCCTGATCTCGGGATATGGGGAACTGTCTGCTGTGATTATGTTTTCAAGATCCATAGGTATTCCTCCGGTTGTTTTATTTCCTGTAATTATATGCGTCCTATGGATATAATATGACAGCCACAGTAATCAGCATATTTATAGCTCTGTAAAAAGGTCGCTTTTGAAAGGAAAGGTGAAAAATAATCACATATATTGACTTTTTTCCATTGAGGTCGGGGATATCTGATTAAATTGCGGGGTTGTATGGGCATAAAAAAGCAGCTCCACAGGCGTTCCTGTGAAGCTGCTGATCTGAGCTTTACTGTACTAATATTCCTTTGTTGAAAAGGCAGGCGGCTTTAAAACATTCTATTATAAAATTAGTTTTCTCTTAATACTTAAAGTTCACCAAAAGTTCTGTACACAAGCAAACAAATGCTGAATCCGATAGAGGTTCGTTATCATCTGCATTGAAATCACTGTAGTTATCTTCAAGCTTTATCTGCAAAAGCAAGTCCGAACCGGGTTCTACGGGAATCATTATATACATAGTTTTTGTATTGCTATTATTATCTACTGTCATGACTGCTTCGTGTATGCGAATATTCTCCGTTACCGATTTATCAAATATTGTATCGTCAAAATCATCACCATGCATAGAGAACTGTGGATTTACACGACTGTATTCATATGTTTCCAAACCAAGGCTGTCTATATAATCATGCACATCTTTGAAAACACAATTATGCACGTCACCTTCATCGTCATAATGATAAGTGATAAACCCAAATGCTACATTAAGAGAGTAGTTTTCCCCTTTAACAGTATAGGTCGCACCCTGCTCAAAATAAGAGTATTCGCCGTTTTCAATATACCTGTATTCCGAAAGCTCGGCGTTCTCAGGAAGCTTTATAGTTGAGGACATTTTGCAAGAATCACAGGTTCCTTCTATTTTTACTATATCAGAGCTTGTGCTGTTTGCGAACAAGTCAGCATAAATATCTTTTCCTACAGCAGTATGCGTAATATCGGGTGTATTGTAAGTATCGACTTTTTCGGTTGCTACAGACCATTGTTTATAGTTTTCTGCGAATACAGGAGATTCACCTGCTGCTGCAGGCTTGGTGAGTTCATATTCGGGAGTGGGGGCTGTTTCAAAAGTAACGGTGACAGCTTCGGGGATTTCCTCATCTTCTTCAAAAGGCTCAGTTTCGGCAGAGGTCAGCGGTTCCGCTGTTGTTTCCTCAGAAGTTTCCGTTGTTTCGGGGGTAGTGCTTGTCTCGCTGACTGTTGTTTCCAAAACCTCAGCTTCGGAAGTGGTCTCGGCAGTCTCCACCGAGGTATCGGAAGATACTGCTGCTGTGGTTGTTTCGACTTCGCTGCTGCTTGCTCCGCAGCCCGAAAGTGTGAATATGCCTAATGTAATAGCCATTGCGGCAAGTGCGATAAGTTTTTTGTTGTTCTTCATTGTTTTATCCCCCGTAATAGTTATGACAGCATATTGCAGCCGCAGCTGTTTGGCAGCTCGTAATTGATGATGTAATTATCCTCATTTCGGCTGTCCTTCACAAACAAGGGATAGCCCAGCTCCTTCTTGCAAAGCTCGGATAATGCCGCTGCTTCGGAAATAAAGTCGCTTGCAGAATAATCCTTGCCGTCAATTGTATAGGTCATTTCAGAGGGCGTTCCGCCATTTTCAAGCACATATCCGCCGTCCGCAGAGTATGTATGAAGAAGCTTTATGTCTGTTCCGCTGAAATCATAAAGATCCATTTCAAAGCCTGTGCCTGTGCCTTCGCTGTGTGCATAGAATTTGAGGTTAAGAATCTGCTTTGTGTCACTGAGATACCAGGTGCCGCCCCATACGCTCATTACATCAAATGAAATAGTCTGCTTGTTGTCGGCGGAATCATAATATGTGATGTCGCATAAGCCAAAGGGATTGTAACTGAATATTTCTTCATCTCGTCCATCACCGTTCAGGTCTTTTACTACCAACGATTGACCTTCCGATAATTCAGCCTGTGTTTCTTCATATGTTGTATCTGAGATTTCGCTTGCGGCAGTTTCCTCCTCAGATGTAATTGTTGTTTCGGTTTCGCTCTCTGTCTCGGACTCTGTTTCTGATATTATCTCGGAGGTCTCCGATGTGGTCGAATCCGTTGTCTCGGCAGAAACGGCAGCTGTCGTTTCGCTTTCCTGCACACTCTCACCGCCTGCGGAACATCCCGCAAGACAGACAAGGCTCAATGCTATTGCAATGATTTTTTTCAGGTCTTTCATTTCATACTCCTCCATATACCATATAACTTAAAATAAGATAACGAATATTTTCGCCGCTCACTGTCCTTTGTGAAAAGGGTGAAACAATAATCGACAATTTTACGGTTTATTATACCACCATTCACGAATAATGTCAACGTATAAACTGCATAATTTCCCCTTTACAAAAGTGCGTGTACAACGTAAACTGCCTATGCTTGCGGTAATATACGATAAATGCTAAAATAAATATGAATGATTGGTTAAAAGTTCATGTTCAAACTTGAATAAAAAGGAAAAATACGCTATAATGTTGAAAGATACGTGATATTACAGGATTATGGTAATCAGGGAAAATACAGGAGGTACCAACAATGCAAAAAGGTTTCATGAAAGCAATCGCAATGACCGCCGCCATCATAATGGCGCAGTCCACAGCTGTAGGAGTTTATGCGGCGACCGATTCCACCACCGCTTCAACTTCTGTATCTGTATCGGATACAGCCACCAATAAGGTTAAATGGAATAATAATGAGGGTTACACCGTTCTTGACAAATGGGGTAATGCCTACCCTTATTCTTTCTACTATTATGCAGAGCTGTCCACCAAGAAGGGTAAAGAGGATGTCCTTGATGCCTACGTTTACATCTACAACATTCTCCACGAGAACCGCACCCCCAACTCCACCATAACGCTTCATAAGCACAAGATGAACGCTATCGTTATTGACCTTGATATGTCCAAGATTCTCAAAGGCTGTAAGGACAAGAACGGTAACATAATTTCATCTGATGATTATGATTACAACGCTCTTTCCATTATAAGAGCTGTTGCATATGATTCCCCAGACCTTTATTATATTTATAATTATCTTTCAGACCTCAGAAACGGAACATTACGTTATCCATCGCAGTAT
>CAMAIG010000137.1 GCA_945835085.1 uncultured Ruminococcus sp.
TATGAGTAAAAATTGTGCAATTATCCTTGCGGGAGGTCAGGGCAAAAGAATGAAGTCCGACCTTCCCAAGCCCATGTTTGAAGTGCTGGGAATGCCCATGCTTGATTGGGTAACCACAGCCTGCGAGGAATCGGGAATAACCGATATCTGCATAGTCACAGGCTTTAATTCACAGGTCATAGAAAAGCACCTTAACGGCAAATACCATACCGTCCTCCAGCCCGAAAGAAAGGGCACAGGTCACGCAGTTATGATGGCATCGGACTGGCTTAAAGACCGCCCCGACAGCAACGTCCTCGTCTTAAATGGCGACGCCCCCTTTATTGATAAGGACACTATCCTCGGCGCACTTGAATGTCATGAACGGAATAACAGTGCCGTAACAGTGATAACCGCCGAGATAGACACCCCCACAGGCTACGGAAGAATACTCCGAGGAGAAAACGGCATCACAAGCATAGTAGAGGAGAAGGACGCCGCTGCCGAGCAGAAAAAGATACACGAGATAAATTCGGGCGCATATTGGTTCTCGGTTTCTCACCTTCTTTCCGCACTTGACGAGATAAAGCCAAATAATTCACAGGGAGAGTATTATCTCACCGATACCATAAGCATACTTATCGGCAAGGGATTTCGTGCAGATGCATATATTTCTGCAAATTCCGACTCGGTTTTAGGTGCAAATGACAGAAAAGGTCTTTTGTTATTGAATAATACGGCAAGATTTGCTATAATAAATAAGCTGATGGACGACGGCGTGGAATTTACCTGTACCGACGGCGTCACCATAGGAAGAGATGTTAAGATAGGAGCAGGCACCGTGATAATGCAGGGCGTTATCATAAACGGAAGCGTGACTATCGGTGAAAACTGTAAGATAGGACCTAACTGCATCATTGAAAATTCCCGCATCGGCAATAATGTAACTCTCAACACCGTCCAGAGCTATGACAGCACAGTGGAGGACGGGGCAAAGATAGGTCCCTTTGTTCAGCTTCGTCCCGGAAGCAGGATATGCAAAGGTGTAAAGATAGGGGATTTTGTTGAGGTCAAGAACTCCGTCATAGGAAATAACACCTCCGTTTCCCACCTTACATATGTGGGTGACAGCGACGTGGGCAGCGGAGTAAACTTCGGCTGCGGAGTTGCCACCGCAAATTACGACGGTGAAAATAAATACCGCACAGTCATCGGCGACGACGCATTTATCGGCTGCAATACAAATCTCGTAGCCCCCGTAAAAATAGGAAATGCGGCATATACAGGTGCAGGCTCCACCATCACAGGGGACGTTCCCGACGGAGCACTTGCAGTTGAGCGAGGCGATACCCGTATCATCGAAGGCTACGGAAACAGAAAGCTCAAAGGCAGGATAGCGAAAAATCATAAGGAATGATTTTTCCCCCGAATAATGTCCTTAATTTTGGAAAATTTATATAAAGCAAAGGAGAAGAAAAATGAATCTTCACGGCAAGGATATCAAGATCTTCACTGCAAACTCCAATCCCAAGGTAGCAGCTGACATCGCAAAGGCATTGGGACTTCCTCTCGGTCAGTCCGAGGTAGTAACCTTTTCCGACGGCGAGATCAGCGTATCCATCAAGGAAAGCGTAAGAGGCTCGGACGTATTCGTAGTACAGTCCACCAGCACTCCCGTAAACGACAACATGATGGAGCTTCTCATAATGATCGACGCATTCAAGAGAGCTTCTGCGGGACGCATCACAGCAGTAATCCCTTACATGGGCTATGCAAGACAGGACAGAAAGGCAAAGGCAAGAGATCCCATCTCTGCAAAGCTTGTGGCTGACCTTCTTACAGTTGCGGGAGCTGACAGGATCCTTTCCATGGACCTTCACTGCGCACAGATACAGGGCTTCTACAATATCCCCGTTGACCACCTTCTCGGTGTGCCTATCCTCGTTCCTTACTTCATTGAGAAGTTCAAGGATATTAGGGACAATACCATTGTAGTATCACCCGACCTCGGCTCCGTAACAAGAGCAAGAAACTTCGCAGCAAAGTTTGACGCTCCTCTTGCCATCGTTGACAAGCGCCGTCAGAAGGCAAATGTCTGCGAGGTAATGAACATCATCGGCGACGTATCGGGCAAGGACGTTATCCTTGTTGATGACATGATCGACACAGCAGGAACCCTCTGCAACGCAGCAAAGGCTATCATGGAAAAGGGCGGAGCAAAGTCCGTTACAGCCTGCGCTACACACGGCGTTCTTTCCGGTCCCGCTATTCAGAGAATCCGGGACAGCGTTCTCAAGGAAGTTGTTATTCTTGATACAATAGCACTTCCCGAGGAGAAGAAAATTGACAAGATCACAGTTCTCCCCGTAGCACCCGTATTTGCACAGGCTATCGAGAGAATTTATGCAGACAGACCTATCTCTCCTCTTTTCAATACTTGATAATCCGCAAAATAGAATACATAAATGCACCCCGCAGGGCATATAAACGTCCCTGCGGGGTTATCCCCGTTTACACAAAAAAAGGAAGGAAGCACAGCATGAGCATTTTCGATATTTTCGACCAGCTTAATAAAAACAAAACGCCGGAGCCTTCGGGACCTGTTGAATATATAATCGCAGGGCTTGGAAATCCCGGGGCACAGTATGAAAATACCCGCCATAATGCAGGCTTTATGACAGTAGATACTCTGGCGGAGAAATATAAATTCGAGATAAAAAAGCTGAAATTCAAATCCCTCACAGCGGATACCGTAATTGCCGGCAAGCGCTGTCTTGTGATGAAGCCCTCGACCTTTATGAATAAATCGGGAGAAGCAATATCCGAAGCGATGAATTTCTACAAGATATCCCCCGAAAATGTGATAATATGCTATGATGATATAAGCCTTGAGCCGGGAAAGCTCAGGATCCGCAGAAAAGGCTCCGACGGGGGACACAACGGCATAAAATCCATAATCTATCTCACAGGCTCCCAGGATTTTCCCAGAGTAAAGATAGGCGTGGGAGCAAAACCCCATAAGGACTATGACCTTGCAGCATGGGTGCTGGGAAATTTCTCCTCCGAGGATATTCTGAAGCTCCATGAAGCCACAGAAAACGCCTGCGAAGCCATAGAGCTTATCGTAAAAGGACAGACAGACAAGGCAATGAACAAGTTTAACTGATATACCGAAAGGAAAAGCTATGAGTATATATGCGGAAAACTCCGTTTTTTCAAAGCTTAAACCAATACTTGCAGAGCAGCAGATAATACGGGACGCTGCGGACACAATAAAGCGCGGATATTTTCCCATAACCGTGTCGGGGCTTTCCTCTGTCCATAAGTCCCACCTTGCAATGCTCCTTGCGGAGGATTCTTCCGTCCTTGTGATAACCGACGACGAAGCGGGAGCAAAAAGGATATGCGATGATATAAACGAAATGAGCGGCAGACAGATCGCCTGCACTTATCCCGCAAAGGACATCACCCTTGCAAGAGTAGACCGTGTTTCAAAGGAATATGAATACCTGAGATTATGTGCCCTTTCAAGGTTTATTGATGGAAGCTGCAAAATAATATGTGCCTCAGCGGAAGCAGCAATGCAGAGAACGATACCTCCCGAGGAGCTTAAAAAACGCACCCTGAGAATAGACAGCACAAGCATCATAAATACCTCGGAGCTGGCAGAAAAGCTTATCGGTGCAGGCTATACCCGATGCGACAGTGTTGAATCCCCATCGCAGTTTTCCATAAGAGGCTCCATTGCAGATATATTCCCCGTCCAGGAATCCGCTCCCGTGAGAATAGAGCTTTGGGGAGAGGACGTGGACTCCATTGCATATTTTGACACCGAAACACAGCGCCGCACCGAGGTCATCGACAGCATAACCATATCACCCGCCTCCGAGGTGCTTTTTGACAGCCCCGAGGAGCTTGCCCTTCGCATAGAGAAGCTTTCTTCGGGAGTAAGAGGAAAGCGAACCGAGCTTATACGGGCAGGTCTTGAAAAGGACGCAGATAATGCCCGAAACGGCATTACACTTGCAAACATAGACAAATATCTTCCCCTTGCCTATGAAAAGCCCGCCCTGCTCACCGATTATCTGAACAGTGACAGCAAGGTGCTTTTCAGTGAGCATCATAACTGCATAGAGCGTGCAAAGGGCGTTCTTTCTCAGCACAGCGAAGATATAAAAACTCTTCTTGAACAGGGAGAGCTGTGCCGTGGTCTGGACGGATATCTGACGGAATTTGAGCTGTTTTCGGAGGAAGCGCAGAAATTCCCCTGCATACTTATGGATTCCTTTCTCCGAACAAATGAGATCAGAAGCAAAAGGCTCCTTACCATCACCGCATATCAGACTGCTCCCTGGGGCGGCGAGATACGTCAGCTGATCGAAGACCTTAAAAGCTTTATCAACCGCAATTATTCCGTAATAGTCCTTGCAGGCTCGGATAAGACTCTGCCCATAATCGCACAGGACCTTCGTGACGAGGGCATTCCCTGTGATGTAATGACAGAAGGCTCAGAGCTTAAAAAGGGAAGAGTGCTGCTCACATCGGGAAGCCTGTCCTCGGGCTATGATTACCCCGATATAAAGACAGCCCTTATCACCCAGGCAAAGGCAATGACCTCAAAAAGAAGGCTCAGAAACAGGAAAAAGGGCGAGGAGATAAAATCCCTTGCAGATATCTCCACAGGAGATCTTGTAGTTCATGCCCTCCACGGCATAGGCAGATTTGAGGGAATAAGAAAGCTGGAGCTTGAGGGAATAACAAAGGATTATATAACCATAAAATATGCAGGCACAGACGTGCTTTATGTTCCCGTTACCCAGATGGATCTGATATCAAGATATATCGGTCCCCGTGACGATTCGGGAGTAAAGCTCAATAAGCTCTCTTCAAATGACTGGCAGAAGACCCGTTCCCGTGTAAAGAAAGCCGTAAAGGATATGGCAGACGAGCTTATCGCCCTTTATGCAAAGCGGAGCCAGACAAAGGGCTATGCTTTTTCCGAGGATAACGACTGGCAGTCTGATTTTGAAGCACGCTTTGATTATACGGAAACCGACGACCAGCTCAGATGCACCGACGAGATAAAGAACGACATGATGAAGCCTATCCCCATGGACAGACTTCTCTGCGGAGATGTAGGCTTCGGAAAAACGGAGGTGGCATTCCGTGCCGCATTCAAATGTATGCTTGACGGAAAGCAGTGTGCCATACTTGTGCCCACAACAGTGCTTGCATGGCAGCATTATCAGAGTGCGCTGAAAAGATTTGAGCATTTCCCATTTACCATAGAGCTGATGTCCCGTTTCAGAACGAAAAAGCAGCAGGAGCAGATACTAAAGCAACTGGCAATAGGCTCGGTGGATATGGTCATAGGTACTCACAGACTTGTGCAGAAGGACGTAAAATTCAAGGATCTGGGTCTTGCCATAATAGACGAGGAGCAGCGTTTCGGAGTGGCACATAAGGAACG
>CAMAIG010000138.1 GCA_945835085.1 uncultured Ruminococcus sp.
AGATGTTGGGAGGGAATGACTATAAACCGTAAGAGCTGCAAAGGCTGTGTGCATTATCGTACCCTTGGACAAACACCGAAAGCCGGTAAAGGATGCCATTATTTTTTAGATACATATGATCAGAGAGGCTGTCCACCGGAAAAATGCACAAAAAAAGAGACTGACCCATTAATGGTATCAGTCCCGAAAAAGAAAAAAGAAAATATATGACACCCTCATTATAGCATATTATGAGGGCAAAGTCAAGGAAGGACAGGCTATGAAAGTAAAACGGGCGGCGCAGGAAAAGAACAACAATGCCGCATATGATGTGCTTATCAACAACCTTATTATATCTGTACTTGTACTGCATGAGGAGTTTGGATTTGGAAAAAGCCGCATAGAGCAGTATATTGCAGGAATCGTCGAAAAGGTCAAGTGGTTTGACGAAATGAGCCGGGACGGCGTTGCCGATATTAAGACGGCGGCGGAGCGCAAGGCTTATCAGTCTAAATTCCGGGAATTCCTGCGTATTTCAACAAAAGAGTATCTGCCGGAAGAGCTTTACAGAGAGGTATTTGAAACAAATTTACCAACGGCGGCAGAGGTTGCCTGCCGAAGCAAGATAAAAGAGGCGGAACTGCAGCGCAAAACCGCCGTATCTGTTGCCAAGGCTGCCGAAATGCAGAGGGCGGCGCAGATTTACCAGGATTTTTTGAGAGATAGAGCTAATAAGAAATCTATTTGAAAGGTTTAAACAGTCATGAAAGAAGTATATAAAAGTCGGGTATACACGGACAGACCGCCTTATGCGGATTTTGAAGCGCCTCGGAAATTTGACGCTATAATGGGCATAATCGCAACACGGCTAAGTCAGCATCCAAAAGCTATTTGCTCATACTCGGGCGGCTCTGACAGCGATATTCTTATTGATATTATCGAGCGTACAAGGCAGATGCTTCCGGGACTGCCGCCCGTTCGATATGTATTCTTTAACACGGGGCTTGAAATGAAAGCTACAAAAGAGCACGTTAAGGAAACAGCCCTGAAATACGGCGTTGAAATAGAGGAATGCCGCCCCAAAATAGGTATAGTACAAGCGGCAAGGACTTACGGAATCCCGTTTGTATCAAAAATAATGTCGTCGGGGCTGTCGGAATGGCAGAAAAAAGGCGTTCCGTTATCGATAGCGGAAGAATACGAAAAAGCCGAAGATAAAGCGGCAAAGCGCAAGGAACTTAAAGAGCGTTATCCAAATTGTGAAAGCCTCATAAACTTCTTGTGCTGCTGCAACTCTGCCGGAGAACCTCGACCAAATATACAGCTCGTCATTAATTCATCAAAATACATGCGAGATTTTATAGATGAATATCCACCCGACTTTCCTATAAGCGCAAAATGCTGTGACTGTTGCAAAAAGAATCTTGCTCATTCCGTACAAAAAGGATATGAACTTATAATCACGGGTGAGCGCAGAGATGAAGGCGGTATGAGGTCTGTTCCACGAAAGGACAACACAGCAATGTGCTTTACCGAAACGAGTACATATGGACAGTACAGGCTCAGACCTTTGTATTATGTAAGCGATAAGGACAAGGCATGGTATAAAGAGCGATACGGGATAAGATATTCCGATGCTTACGAAGTTTACGGGCTTACTCGTACGGGCTGCTGCGGTTGCCCTATATCCTATAAGGCTGTTGATGATCTGGAAAAGATAAGACCGTTTGAACCTAATGTTGTAAAAGCCGCCTGGAACATCTTTGGCAAGAGCTACGAGTACAGAATGAAATACAACGATTATAAAGAAAAAAGAATCAGAAAGGAAAAATAATATGATAGATGCAACAAGAAAAATCGAAGATACAGGGCTCAACGAAAAGGAGCTTGATTTCTGCAGGCGTGACGGCGTTCAGACTGTGGGCGACTTTCTCAACAAATACGATGAACTTAGGCTGTTATCGGAAATTACCGCAGATGAAATTTACTCCAAAATAAGCACCGATTCGGCTGACAACGAAAAGCAGATAGTATATATACCCGTTGATAGCATTATTCCGCACCCCAACAACCCACGAAAGGATGTAGGCGATGTATCGGAGCTTGCGGAAAGTATCAAGGCTAACGGAATTATGCAGAATCTTACTGTTGTACCTGCGGAGGATAGCGGCAAGTATTACGCCCTTATCGGACACCGCCGCCTGGCTGCGGCAAAGCAGGCAGGGCTTGAAAAAGTGCCTTGCGTTGTAACAGCAGGGCTTGACCTTAGTGAGCAGGTATCGATCATGCTTGCGGAAAATATGCAGCGCAAAGACCTTACCGATATTGAAGAGATGGACGGCATACAGATGATGTTTGATCTTGGTGACACCGTAAGCAGCATAGCAAGCAAAACAGGTCTTAGCGAATCAACCATACGCAAGCGCAGAAAGCTCACAGAATACAACAGAGAGGATGTTATATCGGCATATGAACGTGGCGCAACGTTTGCCGATTTTGATAAGATAAATGCTGTTAAGGCTCCCGAAAAGAGAAAAGAGCTTGTAACACTCATAGGCACAAACAATTTTGAATGGAAGCTGAATAATTTTATAAACGAAGAAAAGCGGCTTGAATTTACGGAAGAAGCCAAGGCCTGGGCTGAGGGCTTTGCAAGATATGTTAAGTCCGTAGATTACGGCGAATACAACAGGGTCATGACGATATACAGCAAGGACAATCTGACGATGCCTAAAGATTATGACGCAAGCAGAGAGTATGTTTATACTGTTGGATATTACGTTGAAATATTTGTAAAGAGAGCTCCGCACGTTGAAACGGCAGAAGAGGCGGCGGCGAGAGAGGCACGGGAGGCGGCTCAGAAAGAACTTGACGACCGTAAGGCAAGGCTTAACGAGATATTCGAGGCTATGTACAAGCGCCGTGCGGAGTTTGTGCAGGATTTCAAGGGATTTCCGAAGTGCACCGCCGCAAAGGAGCTTGATTACATATATACCATTACGGAGATACTTATCAGTGCAGAATCGGACGATGAATGCGGTGATTTTGATCTTGATGATTTTGCAGAATTTTTTGATACGGAGCTTGCGGAAGGTGTACCGAATTACGGACAGTATACTCTTGAACTTATGAACGAGGCGAAAATATCGGGGGCAAGAAAGATGCTGCTGTATGCGTACTTTAAACTCGAATGCAGGAACAGTACGCTGTACGACTACTATCTTAAATATCGTGAGGATAAGCAGATATTGTATCTGTATGAATTGCTTAAGGTTTGCGGCTTTGAGATTTCCGACGAGGAACGGGCTGTTCTGGGCGGAACGCATGAGCTTTATACAAAGGAGAATAAGGGCGATGACAGATAACGAGATCGTAAAGGCTTTGGAATGCTGCACCGGCGACGGCCTATGCTGCGAGTGTCCTATGTGGGAAAAACTCAACGCAAATTGCATTGTTGAGCTTAACCGCTTAGCTTTGGAGATTATTAAAAGGCAGCAGGCGGAGTTGGAGCGTGAAGATAATGCGTGAAATATTATTCAGAGGAAAGCGGACGGACAACGGTGAATGGATTGAAGGATATTATTGCAATTTAGGTGGTAATCATCCTCGTGTTCTTAAAGAGAGTATCTTTATTGGAAAAATTGGAAGGGTATTGGAGTTTAAAAATATTGATGTTATCCCCGAAACTGTTGGACAGTACACAGGTCTGACCGACAAGAACGGCAAGAAGATTTTTGAGGGGGATATAGTAATTACAAAGACAACATCGTGCAAGTTTGTAGGTTGTATATTATATTCAACGGAATATGTGCGTTTTGTCTGCGTGACAAAATCTAAAATGTCATATCCAATGGATAGTAAATTTGAATATGAAATCATCGGCAACATTCACGACAACCCCGAATTGTTTGAAACCGCCGCAAAGCCTGCCGCCAAGAATATCGCTCAGAGCGGACTTGCACCTGCAACCGAAAATTTTGAATTAATGGAGGGCTGAGGAAATGACGGAGGGAGGAAAATAAATGCTTGAACCAGCTATGCTTCATAAAGAAGCGATACTTAACGGACTGAAAAAGCATATATACGAAGATGAAATGTCGTATTATTCTGGGTGGAATGGATTTACACTTCCTGAAATACCTAACGAATTTGACGGTTGCGATTACCGATTTGCAATTCTTGATGGTGATAAAGTGATTGGATATTTCTGTTATACATACGATATGCACAGTAAATGTTTGAGTAATTTCGGACTGTATTCGTTTGACAAGGGAAATCCCGTTATCGGGAAAGATGTTCTTTGTGAGATAAAGCGTATCATTAAAGAATATCAGCCGCACAGAATGGCATGGCGAATGGTGGGCGGCAACCCCGTTGAGAAACATTACGATAGATTTTGTAATAAATATCAAGGTAGAAAGTTTGTTTTAACAGATGTGTTTAAGGATAGATATGGTAAATATCATAATGATGTTATTTACGAAATCATTTTTGAGCAGGAGGGCGAAAATGGCTGAAAAAGAATACATAGAGCGTGAAGCTCTTGTAGACCACTTGGAAAATGCAAAAGAGATTTTGTGGCATGATATTTCGTTAAGTTCAATATATGCAGCTAAATTAGTTGATATTTTTTTGGCTTGTGTTAAAGTATTTCCTACTGCCGACGTTGCGCCTGTTCGACACGGGCATTGGATTGAATGTAATTATGGTTTAACGTTTGAGTGTTCGAAATGCAAATATCCCACAGAATATAGTTTAACTGATTATTGCCCCAACTGCGGAGCAAAAATGGACGGTGATAAGAATGTCTGAAACGTTATGCTGGAGCTGCGCAAGAGCCTATCCCGGGCACGGCTGCTGCTGGGCTGACAGGTTCGAACCTGTACCCGACTGGTGCGCAGGCACAAGGAAAAGATACGACGCTAACGGCAAGGAAACCGCAACATATCATGTATACAGCTGCCCTCTTTACAAAAAGGACAAGCGAGGCAAAAAGCGTAATACAGCGCCAAGAGGATAACGCACCTTATTGCCATTTGGTGCGGCGCTGATTACATATAACACTACACAGGCTACGGGTGAGCAGGTCAGGCTTGCCCGTTTGCCGCATATGGATGTATATACTATATATATAGTAAAAAAATCAAGGGTCAAGACCCTTTTAAGCAGTCTTGTTTAAAGGGTTAAGTTTTCGACAGATATGAGTTATTTTAAAAAAATTGTCGAGTGCCTTAACGGCATGACGTTTGTCACAAAATATGCAGGCTCATCCGCTCAGTGCGGAAAGCGTGCGCCAAAATCGAAGCCGACACCAAAGCAAAAAGAGCAGTACAACATTCGCAAGGCAGTAGAGCGGCTTTATTATACTTTGCTTTGCAACTTTCGGCCGGGCGACTACAACCTTGTATTTACCTATCCTGCAAAAACGGTAATGACAATTG
>CAMAIG010000139.1 GCA_945835085.1 uncultured Ruminococcus sp.
TTCGTGGGAGGCTTTATTGGAAAAACTCTTGAAAACTCAGCTCCGACCATTGAATTGAAAGACTGTGTATTCTCTCCCGAAATTTCCTATGAACAGGGCGGCGGCAAGAGCATATGCGGCGGAGCTTTAGGAGAAATATCCGCTACCTCCGCATTTACGGCTTCTGCAGATAATATCACTATCGGCGGCTCGGTGACCGTTAACAGCACTGCTTCCTTCAGAAGAACAAGCGCATTTATCGGCAACATAAGCAATTACAACGGAACTGCGGGTGCAAGGACATTTTCTATTACAAATATGACCTTTGACGGTGCGAGAGTTTCATCGGCTTTGGGTGGAGCATTGCTCGGTGAAGCCTGGAACGATACGGAAGTAACCATCGGCTCGGAAACCAGGAATGGCATTACTGTGCGTAATTCCTCTGCAAGTCAAAGCAGGAACAGCCATTTTGCAGGCTTGATGACGGCTGCATCGGGCTATTGGAAAGTCTATGATATAAGCATTGAGTCCATAGCCGTGGAGGGCAGCAGCGCTTTGTCCTTCGGTATGCTTATCAATTCAGGCATCTGCTCGGACAATTCAAAAACATATGCACTTTACCTTGAGCTTGAAAAGAAAAATGCGTATAAAATAACCTCTGCGGATATGTCGGGACTTAATGCAAATGCTGTTTATGATGACATTATCGCAACCTGCACAGGCATTTACAATGAAGATGATTCTGTGCTTCAGAACGGAAAAAGTGCGGTAGTATCCATTCATACCACAGACGGAAGGGTTATAATGGACGGCACAAGCTGTAATACCTATCAGGACCAGACTTCTGTAAAAAAAGAAAACACCAATACAAGATATTATTACGATCTCGATGTTATCAGAGCAAAAAGCTCCTCTGAGCTTAATTCTTCGGAAAAGCTTATGCTGTGGAGCCTGAACAGGTATGCCTATGAAAACATAAAGAAGTATTTTCCCGATATGTTTGGCAATACAATTCCTGCAGGAAACTATGATATGACGGGATATTCCTATTATCCCACAGATGCTCCCTCGGGAATGGTCATTGATGGCGGCAGCACCTTCACCTTCTGCAATGATAAGCTTGAAGCAGGTGAAAACGGCGTCGGAAATTCGGACGGCAGAGTCAGATCTTCTGCCGAAAATACCCAGCATTTTCTTATGCATTTCGGACTTTTCCGCAATGTGCAAACCAATATAGAAACAGGCAGCAGCCTTACATTCAAGGGAAGCGTCGGCGGCAATGAAAGCTGCAGCGGTGCTTTGATCTGCGGCACTCTTATGGGTAGCAATACCGAGCCTATCACTGTAAGCATAAACGGTATAATCCTTGATGGCATCAGCGTAAACGGAGATAAGTCACAAACAGGATATGCCCCGCTTCTCATTAACAGGATAGAAAGCTTTACCGAGCTTTCCCTTAGTAATGTCAGCACCACCGACGGCTATGGGACAAGCGGTACGGCTATTGCCGCTACAAGCCTTATAGGCTATGTGGGCAGCAGCGACGGTAATTCTTCCGATATAAAGCTTACATTCAGCGCATTGACTCTTGACGGCAGAAAATCTGCCATTTCCGACAGCGCTGCAAACAGTTCTCTTGATAGTGTTTATAAAACAGACAGATCAATTTTCAGCAAGGCTGTACTTCTGAACAGCTTTAAATTCAAAAACGGCAGCAACTGCTCAGGTTCATACAATTTCAGATTTGACGAGGACTGGAACGGGGACAACACTGCAAAGCATAATGTTGCATACGGAAGCGAAATTTCCGATTCGGGGGAATATGACGGTCTGCAGGAAAGGTATATTAAAAGTGAAACCTTTACCGACCCTACAACACCCGCCCCCTCAACCGAATATACCTTTAAGACAAGCTTTCTTCCCTATGTGGCTGCGGAGTATTCTGCATCGGACAATTACCATGAGATCAGGGTCAATCACTCTGCACAGGCAGAGCTGAATACAGGCTGTGGAACCTATAATGACCCGTATATAATAAGCTACGGCAGACAGCTGGAGCTTCTTGATAAGATACTCAGCGGCAATATGGGTGCAAGTGAAGACGGCACTGTGGTAAACTATAAGCAGGATAACTACAAGGTATGGTGTGCCGAGAAGCAAAGCCATAGTGTGCTGACATGGAATTCGGGCAGCAGCCGTTTTGTGTCCGAAGCAGGAGATGTTTCCATAACTCTTGCAGAGATGCAGAATGCTCTTTCCACTGCATATTTCATGCTCAGCGAGAATGTTTCCGTTTCATCGGAATTTAACGGCATTGGCAAAAAGGTGCCATTTAAGGGCGTTATTTACGGCAGCGGTCATACTATCACAAACAGCAGTGCAAAGCCTCTTATTTTCCGGAGCAAGGGTGCGGTCATTAAGGACCTTACCGTTGAGATCACCGCTGATTTCACCGGACTGCTCAATGGTAATGCTGCGTCAAAATATGAAACAGACGGCGACGGTACTGCGGAATTTTACGGCGGTATTATCGGTATCGTAAACGGCGGCGACAACATAATCGATAATGTGGGTGTAAGCTTTACAAATGGCGGCACTATCAATATCAAATCAGGCAGCTGCTATGGAAATAAGGCTGTGGGCGGATATATCGGCGTTGTAAGATACGGAGGAGTTATCTTCCGCAATATGGACAGCGTTGCCCCGGAACTCCGTCAGGGAATTACAAGCAGCGTAAACGCTATGTTCAACAGCACAGGCAATTTTAAGGACAGCAGCAATAAGGTCCTTCTTTACTGCAATCCCATTATCGGACGTGTTATTGACGGATATGCTGTTACCGAATCAGACGCTTTCAGAGGAACCGAAGCTGCTGTTACTATGCATAACGGCAGTAAGAATTATTCTATTGCGGATATCAACAAAAATGCAGAAAGGCTCAATTTCAGCGCATTTGAGCGTCCCTCGGGAAAGAGCGGCATAAATTCGGGTACAGTCTATGTTAACGATGCCCAGCAGCTTTTCCTTCTTGGCTGCATAGCTATGAGCGGCGAGGGCAGTGCATCGTCTGACGGAAGATATAATAATAAATACAGCTGCGGTAATGAACAGATGGTTCGCCATGCTCAATACAGCGAGATAGGCACAGAAAGCACTGCCGACTTTGATATTGCGGCTGCCGACAGCTTTGAAAGTAATTGTGTTCCCTATGTGATCTACAAATATACCGCACAAAGCGTTACGGGAGCAAACGGCAATGCTATTGCATATCCTGCAAAATGCATAACAAACGACAGCTTTGTATTCAATATTGAGCTTGCCCAAGGCACATACACCTTACCAGACGGTTTCAGAGGGATAGGCTCAATGAACAGCACTGCTTCCGAGCTTGAAATGTTCATAAACGGTATAGCGGGCAATTCTTCCGTTATCGAGCTGAACATGAGCTTCAATATGTACAGATCGGATTTTGACAAATATTATACCGCAAATTTAAGCTCAATCAGGAATTATAATGTAGGGCTTGGTCTGTTCAATACCCTTATCCAGAATAAGAGCAGCGTAACTCCCACAGATTTTGAGGCAGATACAAGCGGAAAGTATACTATCTCCGACCTTACCATAAGCGGAGTTGTTGACCATGAGGTCTATAAGGACGAAGGCGGAGCAGTTCACAACGACAAAAGCTATGTCAGCTGTGCAGGAGGTCTTGCAGGTGCAAGCGTAACAAGCAATCTTATGATAGACAATGTTAATATGTCTGATCTGACCGTAAATTCAAGATATGTTTCCGGAGGACTTATCGGCTCCGTGATCGGCTCATCAGGCAATAACAAGGTCACTGTTACAAATTTCGGCGCAAATGCACTGAATGTTGGCGAAGGTGCGCAGGCAGGCGGTCTTATCGCATATGCAAGGAACGTTGTATTTGAAGCTGACGGAAATACAAACGGTGACAGCCACAGCCGCTTCAGTATAAGTACTATTTCTTCAAAATACTGCACAGGCAGCTGGAATGATGACGTTGGAACAGGAGGTCTGATCGGTACTATTCATAATCTTAACAAGAGCATACCTTCCTCTGTAACAATAAAAAATATTGACTTAGAAAGCGGAAGCATATTAACTGTAAACGGCAGTAATACTGCATTCGTCGGCGGCATCATCGGATGCTGCGGAGATAAGGACAATAAAATTGATTTTGTTGATATTTCCGGTGTAAATGTTACTGATGCTGACATTAATAAGGACAGCTCCCGAAATGGATACTGCGGAGGAATTATAGGAGTAGTCAAAAAGAGCGTTCTGAAAACCATATTTGATAACGTTCATGTGAAAAGCCCGAGCGGCGGAAAGTGTATAGAAGGCAAATCTCAGGTAGGCGGTCTTGTTGGACTTCAGATACCCGATCTTTCTGTAAATAACTGTTCGGTTGAAAACTATACCCTTCTGTCAAAAGAAACAAGCATTAAGATCGAGGGAATAGGCGGCTTTTTGGCAAAGGCAGAGGATACGGCAAAGGTTTATATCAGAAACAGCAGAGTGAGCAGATGTGATCTCAGGTGCAACACAGCAATGCAGGTTGGCGGTATTGCCGGTTCTGTTGTTGATAATGCAAAGCTCATTGGCTATAACATTGTCATTGATAATGTGCATTTTTCCACTCCCTCGGGGGGAAAGCTTACTTCGGCTGTATCGGGAGATATTGCGGGTCTGATAAAAGAAAACAGCGAAATGAAGCTTATCGGTCTGTGCCTGTACAAGGACCCGGGCGGCGGTAGCATCGGCAAGGACGTGGGAACAAATAACGGTACCGTTCTTACGATCTTTTCCGATTATAACGCTGTCTGCCTGAATGAAGCATCGGCAAATAAAGAGGCGTCATCGGTCAATAACAGTAATGGGGTCGATGATATGGGTGCTGCTCCCTATGCGACGGTAAATCCTAAGGCAACGATTGACAGCACAGCCTCCGCTCCCAAGTTCCTTACGGGCAACGGTGCGGATAGATCAACAGTTGACAATATTCTTGCAGGCTTTGATACAGTGAATGGATATTATCATGCTGAAGGTGAATATACAGATAAATTCTCAAAGTATGAAAGCAAGCTGTCAACCTTTAATACAAAGACAGGTGCGTCAATACCCAATGACATTCCCGTCCTTGTAATTAACGACTCCGACTACAGAAGTGTTACGGAAATGCTCAACAGCTATATCCATATCCTTACCAACGATGTAACTGTGAGCAACTATGCCCTGGCTGACAGCAGCATTTGTACCGTGGAAATTCTGCCCATGCGGCTCAATGAAGAAAGCGGAGCCTTTGAAACAGGGGAGGAGCTTGCAAAGACTCTCTACTGCAAAAACGGATATTTCAGAATGACAGATCTCGATTATGACAGCAATTATAAGCAGTTCA
>CAMAIG010000140.1 GCA_945835085.1 uncultured Ruminococcus sp.
TCATCAGGACTGCCGAGGCTGCCGGGGCTGACGGCATAATCATTCCCAAGCGCAGGAGCGCTTCTCTTAATGCTACGGTATATAAGACCTCCGCAGGCGCTGCAAGCTGGCTTCCCGTGGCAAGGGTCGCAAATCTCGGCGCTGCTATTGACACTCTCAAGAAAAACGGCGTCTGGATATACGGCACCGACGCTTCCGGCTCCGATTACACCGAAACCTCCTTTACGGGTCCCGTGGCTCTTGTTATCGGCTCGGAGGGCTTCGGAATGGGCAAGCTTGTGGGAGATAAATGCGATTTTCTTGTTAAGCTCCCTATGTACGGAAAGATTACTTCTCTCAACGCTTCTGTGGCAGCGGGCATTTTTATGTACGAGGCAGTAAGACAGAGAAGAAGCTGACATGGCTATTGATTTTATTGATTAGGGAGGTTTAGCGTTGGCTGATAGTAAGTTTTCTCTTGACGATATACTGAACGAATACGGCTCGGGTCACAAAAGCAATTCGACAGAGTCCCTTGACGATATTCTCAACAGCTATCCCGCTACTAAAAATTACGAGGACTCGGGGCTTGCCGATATTTTCGACAGCCGCAGCTCCACTACAGATATTGACCTTAGCGGCATTAACATCTCCATGCCCAAGGATTATCCCTCTCCCGAGGAGATACGCCAAAGGGAAAAGGAAGCGGAGGAACAGGAAAATGCCCGCAGGATCGCCCGTGAGGACGAGATAAAGCGTAAGAAGCAGATAGATTACGAGATAATGAGCGGCGATTACGACAGGAAATATATGCCCGAGGAGCTTAAAACCTCGGAGGAGCTTGCTGCGGAGGCTGCTGCAAGGGAAGCTCAGGAGGCTGCCCGTGAAGCTGCTCCTGCCGAAAACGTACCCGATTCCGCTCCAAGCCGCACTGAGGAACACAGAAAGGTCAAGGTAAAGCATACAAAGAAAAAGATAGTTCCCGATATCCTTGACAATATCAAGGGTGTGGGCAGCTCCGATGAGCAGATAGACGAATTTGAACAGAAATACGGCAATATGCCGCTGTTTACCGTTTCAGCCGATGACGATCCCCTTGTCCCGCTCCATGAGATACCTTATGACATAGAGCCTGATGCGGGTGTGAGCCTTTCGGAAAAGATTGAGCGGGCAGAGGAATATGAGGAGAAATACAAGGCTGCAAAGCGTCCCACTTCCGTCAAACCCGAAAAAATATCCTCAAAGGACAGGGCGGCTAAGGTAAAGCAGCCCCCAAATGACCCCCTTGCAAAATATGCCGCTATCGACGACATTGACAGCATTCTTGACCAGTATGAGAAAAAGGACAGACCCAAAGCCACGGTCAAGAGCGATACCTCTCCCCTTAAAGGCTTTACGGATATTTTCAACAAGCTGATGGCTAAGGAGGAGGGGGAGCAGGAAGGCTCCGAGCTTCTTGACGGCAGCATTAAAAAGGTACGCAAGGGTCAGAACGGCGTTGCTCCCATTGAAAGAAAGTCTATTTCCGATATTGACCTTGATCTTGCAGACAAGCTTATCGAGGATACGGCTCAGATAAATGCCGATAAAACAAAGGCTGAGCTTAATAAGCTCAATGAACTGAAGGAACGCCGCAGCGACAAGGTGAAGAATTTCGTTCTCCTTGACGGCGAAGAGGAGTCGGGGGAGGAGGACCTCCGTGAGGAAGAGGAGATCGAGGATTTCGAGAGGCTTGATGACGCTCCCTCCATTGCCGCTCATATCGACGGTCAGAAGAATAAGCTTGTGGTAAGGCTTCTGGTGCTTATCGTATGCTTTGCGGCAACGGCTTATATGGCTGCCGCAAATGATTTCGGTCTGCCTGTGCTTGAAACCATACCTCTTATAAATAAGCGGCTCCAGCCAAATGTTTTCCTTTTTGTAAACAGCATTATCGGTGTGGTGGCAGGCTTTGCCTCCTATCAGACCATTTCAAACGGAATGTCGAAGCTCCTTTCCGCAAAGGCTGACTGTGACACTCTCTCGGCTATGGCGCTTATCTCATGCCTTGCCACCTCAATGATATCCGTTGCCGATACCAATATGGTAAGAGGCAGCTTTGTGTGCATTTATGTGCCTGTGGCAATAGGCTCACTTATTTTCAACACCATAGGAAAGCTCCTTATCATCACAAGGACTCAGCGGAGCTTTGAACATATCTCGGGAGATAATGAGAGATACGCTTTGTTTATCATTGACGACGAGGAAAGGGCACAGAACTTTACCCGAGGCTCTCTGACGGATTTCCCCATTCTTGCGGGAATGCAGAAGACCGAGGTGGTGACCGATTTCCTGAAGACCTCCTATGCAAGCGACAGCGCCGACCGCTTCTGCCGAATGGTATCTCCAATAATTGCCTGTGCAGGTCTTGTAATCGGGATAGTTGCGGGGCTTATGGCTCGTCCCGAGCATGGTACTATGGGCGCTGTATGCACGGGACTTTCCGTATTGTCGGGCTGCATATGCCTTTGCTCATGCTTCTCAATGATGCTTGTGGTAAACCTTCCCATGGAAAAGGCAAGCCGCAAATACCGTGAAAAGCAGGGTGCTATCCTGGGATTTGACAGCATTGACGAGTTCTGTGATACAAACAGCGTTCTTGTTGATGCGGCTCAGCTTTTCCCTGCAGGAAGCATCAGCCTTAAAAATATCAAGTCCTTCCCCGATACAAGCATTGACGAGGCTATCGTTGAGGCGGCAAGCCTTACGAGCCAGTCGGGAAGTATTCTCAATTCCATGTTCTATGACATTATCGTGGGCAAGACCGAAATGCTCAATCCCGTTGAAAGCTATCTTTTTGAGGACTCCATGGGACTGTGCGGCTGGATAAACAACAAGCGTGTGCTTCTTGGAAACCGTGAGCTTATGCAGAACCACAGCATTGAAGGACTGCCATCCATCGCAAAGGAGAAGGAATATACCGACGAACACAGGATAGCGGTTTATCTTTCCATTTCGGGTCAGCTTTCGGCAATGTTCATTATCGAGCTTACCCCCTCCTATCAGATATGCGAAGCCCTGAAGGAGCTTGAAAAAGCGCATATCTCCGTAATGGTAAGGTCTGTTGACTCTATGATATCCGTAAGCAAGCTTGCAGATCTTTTCGATGTTTCTCCCTCAATGTTCAGGCTGATACCCTTCAGGCATCACGCCGACTTTGAAAAGACCACCGAGTATATCGCAAAGCGCCGTGCGACACTTTCCTGCTCGGGAAAATTTGCTTCCTTTGCTCAGCTCATTCTCGGCTCCAACCGCCTGCGCGGAACTATTTCCGTGGGACTTGCCCTCCAGGCTGCTGAGATACTTCTCGGTATTCTCATAACTCTGACCCTGGTGCTTCTCAGCTCCATGGGCGAGCTTACAGCGACCCTTGCAATTGTGTTCAATCTTGTTTTTGTTGCTCTTTACTATATCTTCCAGGCGTTCAGAAAGGTCTGATAGGACATATTATCCGCTGCTGCAGCTGTGACAAAATTTACGGGTGCGGCGGCGGTTTTTCCTTTTGTTTGTACAGATTTTTGTACACCTTTTTGTTTGTACAGATTTTTGTATATCATTGACAAATTGTGAGTGATGTGATATAATATTATTATAGCTTTTA
Organism: uncultured Ruminococcus sp.; assembly: GCA_945835085.1. Lineage (GTDB taxonomy): Bacteria > Bacillota > Clostridia > Oscillospirales > Ruminococcaceae > Huintestinicola. The sequence goes on from CAMAIG010000140.1 coordinate 3,620, forward strand.
TGAATTTTTCCGAAAAGGAGGATTTGTATGTCCGTATCAGAAAATGCTGTTATCGAAAAAATGGTCGAGGACGTGGTGAGGCTGTGCGACCCCTGTGCGGTGTACCTCGTTTCAAAGAAAAATAACACTAAGGGCGAGCTTTCGGGCTTCAAGCTCTGTGCGGTTGTGCCCGACGGTGAAAGCCCCGATTCCGTGGAGTCACGGCTGCTTCTGGGGACGGAATGTCCTGTGCCCTGCGATTTTATAGTTTATACTCTGAGCGACTGGGACGACTGCTCCAATGACGACTGCTCCTTCGCTTACAGGGTCGAGAACGGCGGTGAACGGCTCTATGTCAAGGGGTAACAGAAAGGGCGACAGCAAGCGCTATTACGACTGGATATACCACGCCTATATCGACAGGCTGAGCGCCCTGGAGCTGTGCAAGGATACCACATTATACGATGCGGCGGCGTTTCATTGCCAGCAGTGCATCGAAAAGGCGCTGAAGGGCTATCTGCTGTATAAAAGCCGTCATCTTCTTGATGGTCACAACCTTACATGGCTGTGCAAGCAGGCTGCTATGATGGACAGCAGCTTCGTTCAGTGGCTTGACGAAAGCGCTGTGCTCAACAGATACTACATAGAAACAAGGTACCCTGCCGATATCCCTATGGAGATAGACGGGGGCACCATGGAGTCACTTATGACCATGAGCGGAGATATGCTGGATTTTATCTGCGATCAGACGGGCTTCGATTTCAGAAGCTATCACAAGAAAAGCAGAAGATCCGAAAGGAAAACGGAGGAATGATACTTGATAATTGATTTTCACACCCATGCATTTCCCGACGCACTTGCCCCGAAGGCTACTGCGGGGCTTAGAAAGGCTGTAAGGAGTTGCGGGCTTGGCTTTGAGGACGTTATGTACGGCGACGGCACTGCCGACGGACTTATTAAGCTGATGGACGGCGCAGGGGTGGATATTTCCGTGCTGCTGCCTGTGGCTACAAAGCCCGGTCAGGCTGAGGGGATAAACAAATGGGCACAGACCCTTGACAGGGAGCGGATAATTCCCTTTGCGGCAGTTTATCCCGACGAAAATATCCTCCGCACTCTGGAGAGCCTTGCAGAACAGGGATATAAGGGCATCAAGCTCCATGGGGAGTTCCAGAATTTCGACGCCGACGAGCCTCGCATGATCGAGCTTTACCGCCGCTGCGGAGAATTGGGGCTTATCGCTGTTCTCCATGCGGGAGTTGACTGCACCTTCTGGCAGAATGTGAGAGTTACCCCCGAGCGCATGGCAAATGTTTTTGACAAGGTAAGCGGCACGAAATTCGTACTTGCTCACATGGGGGGAGTGATGTGCGAGGACAGGGCTGCCGAGCTTCTTGCGGGAGCGGAGGGTCTTTGGGTGGACACGGCTTATTCTGCGGGAAGATTTTCTCCCGAGAAAATGCGTATGCTCATTGAAGCCTTCGGCACCGACAGAGTCCTGCTTGCAAGCGATATCCCCTGGAACGACCCCCGTGACAATATCAAGCTTGTCCGTGACTGCGGATTATCCGAGGAGGATACGGACAGGATCCTTTTCGGAAACGCCTGCAAACTCCTGGGTATTGACCCGGGGGACAAATTATTACAAAAAACATAATTATGAATATTTATTTGACAACTTGTTGATAAAAACTATATTTTGCAGGTGAATATTGTCATATGCAGAATTTGGCTTCATTACATACGTTACCGAGCCGCAAAATATAGGAAATATCGCCATTTATCCAACGAGGCGGCTTCGG
>CAMAIG010000141.1 GCA_945835085.1 uncultured Ruminococcus sp.
AGATACATCGTATTTCAGACAGATGAACTTAATTAGGGTTAATGATGGCTTATCGTTTCCTTTTTCGATGTTTGAAATATGTGACTGAGAAAGCCCGAATTCTTCAGCAAATTCTTTTTGGCTTTTTTTGTTGCTCTGTCTAACCAGCTTTATTCTTTCGCCTATTGATGTTGATTCTTCATCTTCAAAATTGATTGTATTGTTCATTGAAATCCTCCTGTTGTATTGATATCCAATATTATTTTGCAGAAATCTCTTGACAATATTGGTATTCAATGCTATAATATATACAAGCCAATAATTTTATTGGTAGCAAATATATTATACCCCATTTTCTTTAGTAAGTCAAGTAGAGGAGTGAAATGATGAAGACAAGTAAGGACATTGGTTCAGAAATAAAGACCATACGAAAAGAATCAGGATTGTCCCAGATTGAATTTGCGAATGAGATAGGCATTTCTCAGCCGCACCTTTCTAGGGTCGAAAACGGGTTTGAGAGTGTATCTAAGCCAGTTCAGAAACTCATTCAACTTCGTTTTGGTTCAATCAATGGCGGTGATAAGCAGTGACATGGATCTCCACAATGGAAGCTGCGTATGTACTGAACATTACAGAAATGGCAGTCAGGAAACAAGCATACAGTGATGTAATAGAATACCGCTACGCAGCAGGCAAAGGCAGACAAGGCAAAGTCCTTCAAATTTCCCTTGAGAGCCTTCCCCCCGCCGCTCAGATGCGCTATCACAGCATTCAAGACAAGCAAACCAGCGAGAACGCTGAAGACTATCTGAGCAGCTACACCGGGAAACAGCGTGAAGCCGCTCAGAAGAAATGCGAGATAGTCCGGTTGTATCAAAGCTCCGGAAAGTCAGCACAGAAATTCGTTGATGATTACAATGCAAGCGATTGCAAAACAAGCATATCAGTCAATCAGCTGTATGAGTGGCAGAAAAAGCTGAACAGCGGCGGTCTTTCCGCTCTGGTGGACACAAGGGGGACGCACTCCAAAGGAAGCTCCAGCATACCGGAAGAAGCATGGGATCTGTTCTGTTCACTGTATCTGACACACCAAAAGCGCAAAGTATCACAGTGTTACAGCCTTGTGAAAGTACAATACCCGGATATTCCGAGCGAACGCACCTTTGACCGCCGTGTTAAAAGTGAGTTTACAGAGCTTGTAAATATCCGTTATCGTGGAACACAAGAGCAGTTTGTGAACACTTTCCCGTACCACACAAGAGATCTGAGCGGGTTGGAATCCAATGAGCGCTGGAGTTCAGATCATCACACCTGTGATGTTATGGTTCTGAATAAACAGGGTAAGGCAGTAGCCCTCACATTGACGGTAATTGTTGATGTTCGGTCAACTAAGGTACTCTCATACCGATTCCGTGACGCTCCCGGCGATACCAGCGTGATCAAGATGTGTCTGAGAGATGCAATGCTCAAGTACGGCATTCCGCTGGAGTTCTACACCGACAACGGCAAGGACTACAAGTCCAAGGAGCTTAGCAACGATGATGAAAGCGGGCTTTCCTTGACTGAGGTGCTTGGAATCAAACAGGTATTTGCACAGCCACATCATGGACAGTCAAAGCCGGTCGAGCGTTTCTTTGAATCGTTTGAAAACGAGCTTGGAAAGTGGTTTAAATCATACCGGGGACCAAGCCCGGACAGGCGCACGGACGAAACCAGAATGACCAATGAGAAGCTGGCACAAAAGACCTATGTTCCTACTATGGACGAATACATAGCAAAAGCAGCGGAATACATTGAGTATTACAATTCCGGCAGAACACACACGGGACTGAATATGAACAACCAGACCCCGGACAAGGTTTATCTGGATAATCTTCATCATATTCGTCAAGTTGATGATGCCGTAATCAAGCTGCTATGTGGCAGGATCGCAGTCCGAACCGTTCAGCGTAATGGTGTTTCCTTTGATAGTACGTTTTACAACAATGCAGACGGCGCTCTGCTTCCCTACTACAAGCAAAAGGTCATTGTTATCCGTGATCCGGAAGACCTGTTTGAAATGATCGTTCTGGATAAGGAAACAAAGCAGTACATCTGCAAGGTACAGAGGAAAGAGCTGTCAGCGTTCAGCAAGATCACCGAGGAAGACATTAAGACCACCAAGCGGGAGATCAGAACGCTGCGAACCTATACGAACAGCTTCAAGCCTCGTGCATTGTCACATAGTGAGCTGATGGCACTTATCACCAAAAAGCACCTGTTGGAGAGGGACTTTGCAGAGGAATACAAGCAAAGACAAGCTGAAATCGGTTCAGACATCATTTCAAATCCGGTCATTGATGCTGTTACAACTGCTACAAAGGATAACAGAACCGCCAAGACCACACAGGCAACTAACGTTATTGCAGAAGCTCCTGTTGATGAAGACAACGAGAACTTCTTTGCAAAATATTACAACAGTAACAAGGAGGATATATCATGATCGAACAGGCACGGGCTGAACTTGCTGAATTCATGGAGCGGTCCGGCAAGTCACAGGCTCAGATCGCAAGAGAAACGAGCCTTTCCACGGCAACCGTTTCGCAGTTCCTCAACGGAACATACACAGGCGACAACGAAAAGACCGCCGCCGCTCTGATGAAGTATCTTGATGAAAAGTTATGGGAGGCGGCAGCAATTGAACTGAGGGCAATGCAAGCGTACCCCGAATTTAAGCCCCGCGAAATCTTTTACAGTGAACTGATAGAGATGTTTAAAAAAATCAAAGAGGAGGGTTAAATCATGATCGAACAGGCACGGGCTGAACTTGCTGAATTCATGGAGCAGTCCGGCAAGTCACAGGCTCAGATCGCAAGAGAAACGAGCCTTTCCACGGCAACCGTTTCGCAGTTCCTTAATGGAACATACACAGGCGACAACGAAAAGACCGCCGCCGCTCTGATGAAGTATCTCAGAGTAGCACAGGAACAGCTTAAGCAGACTACCACCGAATCTTTTTACAGAGGTCTGAGAAACACGGTCATTTCAATGGGTGCAGCTGAGTACGCTCATAAGAAGTGTGAGATCGTTCTGTTGAGCGGCGCAGCTGGAGCGGGTAAAACCACAGCACTCAAGCACTATGTTGAGGAAACAACAGGTGTTATCTTCATTACTGCGAACAGCTGCATGACCTCTGCTTCGGCTATCCTCGGAGCGATCACCGAAAAGATGGGACGTACTCCGAAAACCAAGAAGCCGCTCCTGATGAAAGAGCTTGTGAACAGCTTACAAGGCTCAAAGCGGCTTATCATCATTGATGAAGCGGATCACCTGACTTTCAGTGCTTTGCAGGCTCTGAGAAACCTCAATGATGAAGCCGGTGTCGGTATCCTGCTGGCGGGAAATGACCGGATATATAATCAGATGGTTTGCGGCGTAAAAAGCAGCGAGTTTGACCAGCTTAGAACAAGGATCTTTGCCCGTCCTAAGGTGTGCAATGAATACACGATTGAGGAGATCAAGGGCATTTTCGCCGTTGAAGATCTGGAATCCGTCAAGCTGCTCCTTGAGGTTGCACAGTCGCAAAGCCTCAGAACAGCAAGGAAAATGTATAACGCCGCTGTTGAGCTTTCCAGAATTAAGAAGCAGCCACTTAAAGCCGCTCATCTCAATACGATCCGGAAGCAGTTTTTATGCGGCGTATAACGAGGGTTAAACCATGATTAAATCGGATATAGAGAAGCGGCAGCCGTTAACGCCAATAACCGCCGCCGCCATAACGGAATCCGTTATTTTGAGCACACAAGCCTAACGAATCCGTTCTTATTATAATATATCTGACACAAAAAATCAAGACATTTTTGGAGGAACATACAATGAAAGTTGAAAGATACACACCCGACACCAAGTTAGCCGCTGAAATCGGCGAGCGGCTCAGGAAGATCAGAACCGCAAACGAACTCAGCATTGAGGAGTTTGCAAGTAGGATCTGCGATCACCCTTTTGATTGCGGACGTGTAGAGCATGGTTCTGAGTGCTACAGTGAGAGCATGATCAAGCTCATCTCCTACGAATTCGGCGTTTCCGTGTCTTGGATCATGCAGGGCATTCCGGCTGAAACTGATCCGGCATACTGCACCGAGGATAAGGACGGAAAGCAGATCTTTGACAGCTGCATTTCCATTCAGGAAGCTATGTGGGATTACACCACCGACAACGGCGTTGATATGTGGAGCAACGGAGTTGAAAGAGCCATAGACAATATACACAGCCACATCAAGTATATATGCCGGAATGTTTCGGTTGAAGACGAAAACCTGATAGACAACGAACTCCGGGACGCTATTTCTCTTGCAAACTCAGACGGCTATACAGTAGGCTGGAGAACGGCGGTGCAGCTGATCAGCAAGCTGCTGAACCTCAACAGCCTGCCAGACACACCGCCCGCCGCTCAGAGCAGCGACAAGACATTGACACCCGCTTTCATCACGACCGTGAGAAAGGTGAACGGGCGCAAAACCAACACATGACATCAAGACCGACAAAGAGCGCTTTGCTTTTTGCCGGTCTTGTCATTTCTGGCGGCTATGTCACAGAACGTGTTTAAATTCGCTTTAAAGGCGTTTAATTCCGTCAAACGCAAAGAAGCCATGAAACTATACTACTTTGCAAGAGCGGCGATTATAGGCGATTGTGAGCGCTGTTTCCGAATGCTTGCAGAATATGCGTTCAAATGACTTCAAAGGGGCTTCAAAATCGCCGAATACCTCTTGACGGTAAAGAGCCTATCCAACTAAAACGGCGCTTACAGGCGATTGTGAGCGCTGTTTTTGAACACTTGCATTTGAACTATTTCACTTGTACTATTTCAACAAAACAGGGTACTATTTTTATAAGGGGCGTGAATACTGTGAGAAGCACATTTGAGAGCTTCACCGACCTTGTGGAGATAATCGGTGAAGAAAGTGCCCTCAAGCTGACAAAGGCGGCGGGCGGCGGTTACATATACATTCCAAAGCACGACACGATCACCCGGCAGCAGCGCAACGAGGAGATAAGGCGTGACTATCACAAAGGCATGACTTATTTTCAGCTGCACATCAAATATGATCTAACCGAACGGCAGATCAGGAAGATAACACACCCATGAAACAAACCAAGAAGCTGCTGGAGCTTGAAGATCTGATCGGACGGGACAACCTTGATAAGCTGATTGGCGAATACGGCGGCAGGACGTTATATATTCCACGGATCAAAAAGCATGATAAGCGAATACCCTATCTGAGAACGCTTCAGTTCATGCAGGGTTATTTTGAGGAAGGTCAGACGATCGAGCAGATCGCCGCTGAAAATCTGCTGTCAGAGTACCAGCGGGACACCCTGAAACGCTTATCAAGGTACTGTA
>CAMAIG010000142.1 GCA_945835085.1 uncultured Ruminococcus sp.
GGAGAGCCGCTTTAATTGTATCTATTGCCTGAGCGGAAATGCCCCCGGAGCTGTTTTGGGGGAGAGTAAGGAAGGTGGATTCATATATCCCCGCTGCAGCCCTGTCAATAACGGACTTAACGGAAGCAAGCCTGACAAGCCCCGCACCGCTTCTCAGCGCACCCGAAAGGTTCAGAGCCGCAGCACCGCTCATATTTTCCGAGCCTGCAATAATAAGGAGCCTGCCAAAGCAGCCCTTGTGGGAGAATTCGTTTCTCACAGGCAAAGCCTTAGCCGCCGTATCATCATCAATAAGCACAGGCAGCCTGCCGCATCTGCCGAAGCACTCATCCGAAATGCCGATATCCGCAGTGATAATGCCGCCGCAGTAATATTTAGCGGGAGGGAGCAGCATACCGCACTTCACCGCACCGAAGGTAACAGTAGCGTCCATGTGCATAGTGCCCCTGCTTATCCTGCCCGAAAGGCTGTCGGCACCCGAAGGGATATCCGCAGCGATCTTAACGCAGGGGAGCCTGTCGAGCCGTTCAAAGAGCAGCGCAATATCATCTGACAGCTCACCGTGAAAGCCCGTGCCGAAAACAGCGTCGCAGATAAAGTCATAGCCCTCCGAAAAGCAAATGCCTTCCATGCCTGTGACAGTCACCTTCCCGCCCATTCTGTCAAATTCTGTCCTTGCAATGCCACCCGCAGGCTCACCGCATAAAAGAGCAACGGTCACAGTCATGCCCTTTTCGGAAAGGAGCCGTGCCGCAGTGAAGCCGTCGCCGCCGTTGTTTCCTCTGCCGCAGAGAATGAGTCCCCTTGATTTTTTCGGGACACGTCCGATTATCTCAGCAGCCAGAGCAGCGCCTGCATTTTCCATCAGCCCGAGAAAGCTCTGTCCGTCCCTTACAGCTTGCTCCTCAGCCATTTTCATCTGTTCCGGTGTGCAAATAAACATAAAAAGCAGCCTCCGTTTTTTTATATATTATACCACATTACCGTAAAGGGAGCAATAATAATCATAAATTAATCGGATTTTAATTGACATTTTCTCTGACACATGGTACAATATTTTCAATGAAATATGAAAAATTTCATTGAAAAATAACAAGGGGGGCAATAATATGGATTTTATTTTGTCGCATCTGGGTCTTTTCGGCGTAATAATTGCCGTGATAGTCGTGCTTGCCATAATGGCGTCGGGCTATGTAAAGGCACCGCCCGATAAGGCATACATCATCTCGGGTATAGGAAAGCGGGCAAGAGTAGTAATAGGAAAGGCGTCTATCAAGATACCCTTCTTTGAAAGACTCGATAAGCTTGACCTCAGCCTTATGTCAGTCGATGTAAAGACAGCGTCGGCAGTACCTACGGCAGATTATATCAACATCTCCGTAGACGCAGCAGTAAACGTAAAGATATCACTCGACCCTGCAGGACTTGAGCTTGCTCAGCAGAACTTCCTTAATAAGGAAAGGAACTACATAGTAAGCGTGGCAAGAGAGGTCCTCGAAGGAAATATGCGTGAGATTGTGGGAACCATGGAGCTTCGTGAGATGGTATCAAACCGTCAGAAGTTTGCGGATAAGGTAAAGGAAAACGCCGCACCCGACCTTGCGAAAATGGGACTTGACGTAGTATCCTTCAATGTCCAGAACTTCACCGATTCCCAGGGCGTGATAGACAATCTCGGTATCGACAATATTTCAAAGATACAGAAGGATGCGTCCATAGCCCGTGCCAATGCGGACAGAGATGTGGCAGTGGCAAGAGCGGAAGCAGATAAGCAGTCCAACGATGCAAAGGTAGCCGCAAGCCTTGAGATCGCAATGAAGAACAACGACCTTGCGATAAAGCAGGCAGAGCTTAAAAAGCTGTCGGATATCAAGCAGGCGGAAGCAGACGCAGCCTATAAGATCCAGGAAGAGGAGCAGCGCAAGCAGATAGAGATCACCACAGCCAATGCGAATATAGCTCGTCAGGAAAAGGAAGTAGAGCTTGAAACGCAGAAGATCGCTATCCAGGAGCGCAAGCTGGACGCAGAGGTAAGAAAGCAGGCAGAAGCAAAGAAGTTCGAGCAGCAGCAGCGTGCCGATGCAGACCTCTATACCCGTCAGAAGGAAGCGGAAGCAAAGAAATACGAGGATATCCAGAATGCGGAAGCAGAGCTTGCAGTAAGGCAGCGTGAAGCGGAAGCCCTTTACTATACCGCAGAGCAGCAGGCAAAGGCAGAGCGTGCAAGAGCGGAAGCAGCCAAGTACGCAGCCGAGCAGGAAGCAGAGGGAATACGGGCAAAGGGACTTGCAGAAGCAGAAGCAGTCAAGGCAAAGGCGCTTGCAGAAGCAGAAGGTCTTGACAAGAAGGCAGAAGCAATGCAGAAGATGCAGGAAGCCGCAATTCTCCAGATGTACTTTGAGAAGCTGCCCGACATAGCGAAGGCAGTAGCCGAGCCTCTCACGAACATAGATTCCATCACCATGTACGGCGAGGGCAACACAGCAAAGCTTGTAAGCGACATCACCTCCTCAACCACGCAGATCTCCAACGGACTGCTTGACGGCATGGGCATATCCCTCAAGGATCTTGTAGGAAGCGTGCTCACAGGCAGAGCCATAGGAGCAGGCATAGGAGCGTCGGCAAATGCAGCCGAGCTTGCAGAATCCGCAGGCAGTGAAAAGGTAGTACCCGTTCCCGACAAAAACTAATATTATATAAATACAAAAGGCTGATGCAGCAATCAAGCTGTATCAGCCTTTTTGTCGAAAAAGCCAAAATAATGAGTTGTACAAAAATAATCATTTGGAAAACAAGACATCAATACTTACGTTACCGAGCCGCAAAACGAAAATATTTAAGGTATCTCCTCGGCGATCAGCTCCGCCGTAACATATATCTTAGGCGTAGCCACACCGTCATCGCCGTTGAACCATACCCTGTCATAGGAGGATATGATGAAATCAACAGGCATCTTGTGGTCGCCCTCCTCCATGTCAAAATCAATGAGGTCAATCTGAGCGGTGATATCCGCGCTGGAAAGCTCGGCGATCTGCTGTTCATCGCCCACAAGGAACAGGGTCATGCCCGAAGCAATGGTAGTAAACTCAAACTGAGCAGGCTTGTTGATAAACTGAATATCCTTGCCCATGATAGCGATAGGCTTCTTGGCAATACCCTCGCTGGGGCAGGTAACAATAACCGTGTTCACCTGAGAAAGATTGTCATAGCCCTCGGGCAGGAAATTCTCCGTCTTAAATTCAAACTGAGAGCCTACGTCCACCTCTCTCATGTTGATGGTGCCGATATTAAGGCTCGTAAGCTCCTTTATCTTGTCATTTGGAGCAGCGATATCCAGCTCGTCCACCGAGAAAACAAGGCTCTGTCTGAAATACTCCAGATCGAAGTTTGCGGGAGCGTTGATGATATTGACCTCCAGGGGCAGAGTCTTTCGGACAAAAACGGGTATCTGTACCGCAACCACAGTCTTGTCAAAGGTAATGCTCTGATTTTCGTTTGATATCACAGCGTTGTTGTTATAAAGAACGATATCGCTTGTGGTAAATTCATAGGTAGAATCTATCTCCATATCGGAGCTGACCCTTGCACAGACCTTAGTAACAGCGTTGACCATCTCCTGAGGACCTTTAACGGTAACCACCTCAGGAGTGGCAATGGGATCGCCGCTGAGATAGCCGGGAGCGATCTTAACATTTTCCACCAAAGGCTCAATGGGAAATTCCTTTGAAACTATCTTGTCAAAAACCACAGCAACAGAGGAAGGCTCAATGCTCTTTACAGTAAATTCCCTGTCATCGGAGGACTCAATGTGCATGGAAAGGTTGTATTCCTTAGCCATCATAACATTAGAAACGTCCACCGCAGCCACAAGGTCCTCCGCCTTGAGATTACCCACCTCACCTCGCTCACCCGTAACAGTAACGGTAACAGTCTGCTGAGAAAGAGCCGTAGCCTCCAGCTGGATAGACTGAGCATAGGAGCCGTCAAGACTGATGCTCACAGGAACATTGTAAATGGTAGTTTCCACCGTAGGATATTTAGTAATAGAAACCAGCAGCCAGATCGTTATTGAGGTCAGCAGCGAAATGACCTTCAGAGCATTATCCTTTTCAAAAAGCGACCTGAAAAAATCGGAAATTCTTTTAAGCATATTATCACCTTACTTCTTCTTAAAAAGACCGAAAACGTTCTTTCCCTCAGATTTATGAGGGGGCTGTTCGGTCTTGGGCTTTTCCTTGGCAGTTTTTTCGGGGAATAGCTTGCCGTTAAGAGTTTTTTTCAGTGTATCCTTGGAAAATCCTCTTATAAGCTCGCCGTTCTCCGCAATGGAAATGGCGCCTGTTTCCTCGGAAACAACGATGATAATAGCGTCTGAATTCTCGCTCATGCCGATAGCAGCTCTGTGTCTTGAGCCGAGAGCCTTGTTGATAAGCTCCTCCTTTTCGGGCTTGGGAAGGAAGCAGCCCGCAGCAAGGATTATACCATCTCGCATAATGACCGCACCGTCGTGAAGAGGGGTCTTGGGGAAGAAAATGGTGCCGAATATCTCCTTGCTGGGAGTGGCGTTGATAATGGTGCCGTTGCTGATATGTTCACCCAGGCGGGTTTCACGCTCAATAACGATAAGAGCGCCCGTAGTGGTAGCGGAAAGATCTTCACAGGCCTCGCAGATAGCGTCGATAGCCTGAGCCCATTTATTGGTTTCGTTGGTTTCGCCAGGAATTATGCCTGGGAGCTTTGATATCTTGCTGTGACCGACCTTTTCGAGAGTACGCCGAAGCTCGGGCTGAAAGAGGATAATAATTGCGATAACGCCCACATCGAAGGTGTTGTCGAAAATATAGGTAAGCGCCTTCATTTTGGTAGCAGCTGCCACAAAATAGAAGGCAACCAGCACAACGATACCCTTCATAAGTCCGCCTGCACGGGTCTCCTTCATAAACTTAATGAGCTGATAGATAAGATAAGCAAGAACAGCAATATCCACAATATCGAAAAAGCTCAGCGGCAGCACCGTCATAAGAACACTTTTTAATCTTGAAAAAACATTCATAGAGCTGAATCCTTTCCCGCCGAAGGGCAAGTTTTAACATTACAATAAAATAATTATATATCATTGTTACAGTTTGTCGAAACACCTTATGAAAAAGAATATTTGCACAAAAAAACACAAGGCAAAAGTTTCGTCAACCTTTTCCAAAGGTTGCGGGTGTCCAGAGGGCAGAGCCCTCGGTCGCTCTCCGCAGAGAGCGAACCCCCCTATCGTTCAAGAACGGAGCAAGGGGTGAGAAAATGCGAGAGCATTTTCGAGGGGAGGCGAACAAGACCGCCTCCCCTTTAAACTTTCCCCGACCACATC
>CAMAIG010000143.1 GCA_945835085.1 uncultured Ruminococcus sp.
GGATTTGACGGATATTCCGATAAGGAGGATAATTACTGCGACCCCTCCATGGAATACAATTTCGTAAAAAAAGAGGCTCTGCATCTTAATGACTATATGAGAAAACGAATTTGCGAAGCCCGCTGCGATATGAGCATTGAATTTATCACATACTCTGCATATGACGAGGTGGAGGATATAAATGGAGCATCAATTTAAAGGAGCGGTCTTTGACCTTGACGGAACACTGCTTGATACGTCCGAGGGGATAAAGTCTGCGGTAAGATATGCTATAGACAGGTTCGGGCTTGAGCCGCTCGGCGACGAAAGGCTCAATAGCTTTATCGGTCCGCCCATACAAAATTCCTTTGCCGCCGCCTACGGTCTTACGGGGCAGAAGCTTAGGGAGCTTACCGAGGTTTTCCGTGACAGATACAAGACCTGCGACCTATTAAAAGCCAAGCCCTATGAGGGTATATTTGATGTATTCCGCTCCCTTGCCGAAAACGGGATAAAGCCCGCCATTGCCACATACAAGCGGCAGGACTATGCCTCGGAAATACTGATACATTTCGGCTTTGACAAATATACCGACATAATGTACGGAGCAGACAGCGAAAACAAGCTCAAAAAGAAGGATATTATAGAAAAGGCTCTCATTGATATGGGCATAAGAAATTATGCGGACACTGTAATGATAGGCGACACCGATAATGACGCAATAGGAGCAGCGGAAATCGGAACGAAATTTATCGGAGTTACATATGGATTTGGTTTCAAAAATGCACAGGACGTCAGCAAATTTCCGAATATCGGGGCCGCAGGCAGTACAAGGGAGCTTACAAAAATTCTTATCGGAGGAAATTTAACATGAAAATGAAGGTTGCCGCATATATTTCGGAATTTCTGGTCGCTCACGGCATAAAGGACTGCTTTATGGTCACAGGCGGCGGCGCAATGCAATTAGATGACGCTATCGGTCATAATAACGGGATCCACTGTGTTTTTAACCATCACGAGCAGGCGTGTGCCATTGCGGCAGAGGGTTACGCCAGAATGACAGGCAATATTGCGGCAGTATGCGTTACAAGCGGTCCCGGCGGAACAAATGCCATTACGGGAGTAATAGGCGGCTGGCTTGATTCTGTGCCAATGTTTATACTGTCGGGTCAGGTAAAAAGGGAAACAACAACATGGTCATGTCCCGAGCTTGGACTTCGCCAGCTGGGAGATCAGGAGTTTGATATTGTCCGCTCCGTTTCAAATATGACAAAGTATGCCGTGATGATAACAGAGCCTAATGAAATTGCATATCACCTTGAAAAAGCGCTGTACCTTGCGCTGGAGGGCAGAAAGGGTCCCGTTTGGCTGGATATCCCTCTTGACGTTCAGGGAGCGTTAATTGATACCGACGAGCTGATACATTTTAACGAAAAGGCAGAAAGCCCATGGAAAACTCCCCCCGTTACGGATACAGTCATCAAAGCGGTGCTTGATAAGATAAAAGCGGCAAAATCCCCCCTTATCCTTGCAGGCACGGGCATCAGGCTGGCAGGTGCGGAGGAGGAGCTTCTTAAAATGCTGGATAAGCTCCGCATTCCTGTGGTCACAGCCTGGAACGCCAACGATACCGTTTCCTATGACAACCGATATTTTGCGGGAATGCCGGGAACCGTAGGAACAAGACCCGGTAATTTTGCGGTACAGAACTGCGACCTGCTCATAAGCCTTGGCTGCAGACTGAATATCCGTATGATAGGCTATAATCATTTTGATTTTGCCAAGAATGCATATAAGATAATCGTCGATATCGACCCGAGAGAGCTTATAAAGCCGACAGTTCGCCCCGATATGCCCATAAATGCCGATGTAAAGGACTTTATCGGAAAAATTCTTGAAGCAGATTATGAGCCCATGGAAAAGCATGAAAAATGGCTCAGCTGGTGCCGTGAGCTTGTGGAAAGATTTCCTGCGACCCTGAAGGAATACCACAGAACCGATAATATGCCTGTCAATCCCTATGTGTTCATCGACAAGCTTTTTGACTGTCTGGAAAGCGATGACAGGATCATCTGCGGAAACGGCAGCGCCTGCGTAATAACATTCCAGGCAGGCAAAATAAAACAGGGTCAGCGAATGTTTACAAATTCGGGCTGTGCCGCAATGGGCTACGGATTTCCTGCCGCAGTCGGCGTTGCCGTGTCCGACAACAGCAAGCGAACAATCTGCATTGACGGCGAAGGAAGCTTTATGATGAATATGCAGGAGCTTGCCACTGTTGCTTATAATAAGCTTGATATCAAAATTTTCATTATCAATAACAACGGCTATCATTCCATACGCCAGACCCAGAGAAACCTGTTCAAGCCGCCATATATCGGCATTGACAGCACAAGCGGCATTTGCTTCCCCGATTTTGGCAAGCTTTCCGACGCCTTTGGAATTAAATATTTTAAGGCTGAAAATGAAAGCAGCTGCACCGAAGTTTTAAAAGAGGCTCTGGGCTGTGAAGGACCATGCGTCTGCGAGGTCGTAGTAGATCCCGAGCAGAATTTTGCTCCCAAGTCCTCCTCAAAGGTAATGCCCGACGGAAGCATAACCTCCCCCTCCCTTGATGATATGGCGCCATTCCTTGACAGGGACGTTTTTGAGAAAATACACTATTGAAATAATGACCGGAGGAATGAAAAATGAAGCTGTCATATAAAACGCTCCGAGCCTTTGCGGTGATATATGCGGTCATTCCCATAATTATCTTTTATTTTGGCTGGTTCACGCCCATAGCGGGGCTTATCTTCTCCCTGTTAACAGCTTCGGGCGTTGTAATTTTCCTGCGTGATAATTGCGATGGTGAATATTCATACGGCGAGATAAGCCAAAAACAGCTTATAGCTGCCGCTGCAATTGCCGTGCTGTGGTGTTTTTTTGCAGGTCAGGGCGGATTTGTTCATCAGACCTCCGATCACATTACCAGAAACGCAATTTTCCGTGATATGATAAAGCTGCCGTGGCCTGTGATATATAACGACGACAGCCTTTTGTCATACTATATCGCCCACTGGATAGTTCCCGCCGCAGTGGGAAAGGGCATACTTGCTGTCAGCGGTTCAGTAAGTGCAGGTCTTATGGCGGGAAGGATATCCCTTCTCATATGGAGCAGCTTAGGTATATTCATTTCCCTCCTGCTCATTTCGGTAATATCGGCACACAGCAATAAATGCCGTGTGATACTGTCCTCTGTCCTGCTGATATTTTTCAGCGGGCTTGACAATATCGGCGGTCTTATCAACGATACCGTTTTAACGCATCTGGAGTGGTGGGCAGGCTTTGCACAGTTCAGCTCCATGACCACCTGTCTTTTCTGGGTATATAATCAGTTCATAGTGATACTTCCCCTGACGCTGTGTATTATCAATGAAACAAGCACAAAAAGCTTTGCGTTTCTGGGACTGCTTATGCTTCCATACGGACCCTTCCCCTTTGTGGGAATAATAATGATATGTCTGATAAAAGCCGCAGTTATGGCAGCAGAAAGCATCAGGCAGAAAAAGCTGTCCCGATTTATAAAGGAAACCCTTTCGCCCCAGAATATTATTATGCTGCCTGCCGTAGGTCTGCCATACGCACTGTACTATATGTCCAATATGATAATCTCAAATGATATGTCCGTAGGCGGCGAGGCAGTCAATACAGGCTTCAGGCTCCATTCATATCTTACAAAGCATATCGCATCGGGAGATGCGTCGGGAATTGCAGCCTTTATTCTGAATTATCTGCAGTTTTTGTTACTGGAAGCGGGAGTATATATTATCATACTTTTTATTTTCCATAAAAAGAGCGGCAGCAAAAAGAATGTATTTTACCTGTCCTGTCTTCCGCTGATGCTCATTCCGTTATTTCAGATAGGCACAGCATTTGATTTTTCAATGAGAGTATCTATCCCTATGCTGATCTACATAGGGGTGGAATTTATAAGAATGATGAACTCCGAAATGCCCACGGAATTTCAAATCAAGGATCTTCGCAGCATTATCAACACAAAGCCCCTGCTTGCGTGTGCAGTGCTGATATTCTGCACAGGAGCAGCCACTCCGTTATTTGAATTCGGACGAGAAATAGGCAAGACCATCACTATCGGGACCGAAAAGGAATCGGGACCGGGATATATGGCTTCGTTAAATGATAACCTTGCAAAGCAGAATTTTGTTTCGGTAAATTACAGAGAATCACCCTTTTATAAATACCTGCTCAGAAAATAAAAAAACGTTTGCCATGGCAGCCTTGCCGCCGAACAATGGCAAACGTTTTTATTATCGGGTGCATTATCCGGAAAAGTAGCTTACAACACGTCTGAAGCCTTCCTCAATGCTGTAATGGGAAGTCCAGCCAAGAGCTTTGAGCTTATCAAAGCAAATTTCGGAGGTGAGCTTTTCGGGGCAGGACTTGTATCCGCTGTCATTTCTCACCGCAAATATAGTTCTGAGATTTTTTTCGGGGTGCATTTTAACCAGCATACGGGCAAGCTCGCCTATGCTGATATAGTTTTTTTCGGAGCCGATATTATAAGCTTCACCGTTTTCTCCGTCAAGCAGAATGATATACAAAGCAGAAACAACGTCTGCAAGATAGGTAAAATTTCTTATCCCTTCACCGCTGCTTTTAAGGATAATATCTTCTCCCCTGACGACATTTCTGATAAACTCGGAAAAAACTCTGGAATCATTTTCATAGTCCATTGTCGTACCATATGTGTGGTTAATTCGTGCAGACTTAACAGGAACGCCGTACTCTCTGAAATAAGCCTTGCAAATTGCTTCTCCGCAGCGCTTGCTCTCGCCGTATTCGTTTCCCTGCTTTAAAAAATCAAGCTCTCCGTACATATCCTCGGTGAGATTTTTCCCCTCAGAGCTTCCGTAAACAGCCCCGCTGCTGAAAAAAAGAACACCCTTTACAGGATTTTCGGCAGAGTATCTCATCAGCTCATAGGTGCCGATAACGTTAGGCAGTATCGTTTCCACAGGCATAGTGCCGTAATACTGTGGGCTTGCAAGGCTTGCCGCATGAATGATATAATCGGGGCGTGTGCCTGTAAGTTCGTTATTGACATCGCTGTTAATGACCTTGAAATAAGGTCTGTCACAATATTTTCCAAAGCGCTGTCTTGCTTTTTCAGAATCTCTCACACCTGCACATATCCTGATGTTTCCGCCCTTTTTCTCGTTAAGATATATCAGAAAAAGTGTGAAATACGAGGCTATCATACCCGCAGCACCCGTTATATATACTTCCGAATGCATTATATTATCCCATGAGCATCTGCTGTTATAGATCATATCCATATCATCGGAAATAATTTTG
>CAMAIG010000144.1 GCA_945835085.1 uncultured Ruminococcus sp.
AAGGCTGCGGCTGTTATCAATGCTGTTACCGCTGCGGCTCAGATGTGAAAGGATGGATATATATGATAATAATGATAGATAATTACGACAGCTTTACCTACAACGTTTATCAGGCTATTGCGGGGCTTTACAATAACGTTAAGGTTTTCCGCAACGATGAGATAACCATTGAGGAGATCGAGAAAATGGCTCCCGAGGCGCTGGTTATTTCTCCCGGTCCCTCTTATCCCCATGAGGCGGGCATTTCCGAGGAGGCTATCCGCTATTTTGCGGGAAAGCTCCCCATTTTCGGCATATGCCTCGGTCATCAGGCTATCGGCGAAGCCTTCGGGGCAAGGATAATTGAGGCGGCTGTTCCTATGCACGGAAAGATGTCAACTATTCGTCTTGACGACACAAGCCCTCTCTTTGCAGGACTTCCAAAGAAAATTGCGGCGGCAAGATATCACTCCCTTATCATTGAAAGAGAATCTCTTCCCGACTGCCTGCAGATAATCGCCGAAACCGAGGACGGCGAGATCATGGCTGTGAAGCACAGAGAGTACGATATCTACGGTGTTCAGTTCCACCCCGAATCCATTCTTGCCGAAATGGGCACAAACATTATCTCGAACTTTCTCATTGGTATTGCGGGGGTTAAATCCGCTGAGGCAAACGCTCCCTCTCTCCCTCCCGAAAGCCGCACCGCTCTTAAAAAATACATCGCAAAGGCTGCAGAACGCCGGGATCTGACCGAGGACGAAGCCTTCGACGCCATGAACATCATCATGGGCGACGCCGCTACCGAGGCTCAGACCTCTGCCTTCCTTATGGCTATGCGTATGAAGGGAGAAACTATTGAGGAGATAACAGGCTTTGCAAAGGGCATGAGAAGCAAGGCTTCCAAGGTGGAAGGCTTCCGCTCCGCTATTGATATTGTGGGCACGGGCGGCGACCTTGCAGGCACATTCAATATCTCGACTACCTCCTCCTTTGTTATCGCTGCTGCAGGCATTCCCGTGGCAAAGCACGGAAACAGGGCGGCTTCAAGCAAGAGCGGCGCTGCCGACTGTCTTGACGCTCTGGGCGTTAATATCAAGCTTTCTCCCGAAAATGCTTCTAAGTGCCTTGAAAATACGGGCATTGCCTTCCTCTTTGCTCAGGTGTTCCACGGTGCTATGAAATATGTTGCTCCCGTAAGAAAACAGATCGGCGTAAGAACATTTTTCAACATCTTAGGCCCTCTCACAAATCCAGCTCTTGCGGATTACATCGTGCTGGGCGTTTATGACAAGGGGCTTCTTCACCTTATGTCCCATGTTCTTGCTAAGCTCGGCATCAAGGGTGCTATGGTGGTAAACGGCAGCGACGGCCTTGATGAGATAACTATGACGGGTCTTACAAATGTCTGCGAGGTAAGGGAAGGCACATTCAGAGAATATATGATAGATCCCCATGACTACGGCTTTGAATACTGCACGCCTTTTGATCTGAAGGGCGGCACTCCCGAGGAAAATGCTCAGATAACTCTCAATATCCTGAGCGGTAAGGAACAGGGTCCCAAGAGAAATACCGTTCTTCTCAATGCCGGCTGCGCTATTTACTGCTCCGGAAGAGCCGATTCCATTGCAAAGGGCGTGGATATTGCAAGGGATATGATAGACAGCGGCAAGGCTCTTGAAAAGTTTGAGGAAATGAAGAGCTTTACGAACTCCCTGTAATCGAAAGGCGGTCAGTAAAGTGTTTCTTGATGAAATTATCGCAAAGCGGAGGATACAGCTTGAAAGGGAAAAGGCTAGGGTTTCCGCAGCTGAAATGATAAAACGGGGAGAAAATGCCGATTTTGAAGCCCACAGCTTCAAAGACGCTCTCAAAGCAGGCGGTCTTTCCGTTATTGCAGAGGTCAAAAAGGCTTCTCCCTCTAAGGGGCTTATACAGCCCGATTTTGACCCGGTTAACACGGCAAAGGCATACGAAAGGGCAGGTGCAAGGGCTATATCCTGTCTGACGGAGGAAGCTTATTTTCAAGGCTCTTCGGAGTATCTTGCCGAGATAAGAAAAAATGTCAGCATTCCCATTCTGAGAAAGGATTTCATTTTTGACCCCTATCAGATATATGAGGCTAAGGCGATCGGTGCAGACGCTGTTTTACTTATTGCGGCGGTTCTTGATGACGTTAAATTCTCGGAGCTTTATAAGCTTGCTCATTCTCTCGGGCTTGACGTTCTGTGCGAGGCTCATGATGAGGGAGAGGTACTGCGGCTCGTTTCTATGGGCTGCGATATTATCGGAGTCAATAACAGAGATCTGAAAACCTTTGAGGTGAGCCTTGATAATTCAAAAAGACTGAGAAGACTTATCCCCGAGGGGACGGTTATGGTCTGCGAGAGCGGGATAAAAAATGCCGATGATATTCTCTTTGCTGCCAATGACTGCAGGGCTGACGCTGTGCTTATCGGCGAGACTCTTATGAGAAGCGGCGTGGAGGGTATTCCCCGGTGCATGGCTTCCCTTCTGGGAGGTCTTTCATGATTAAGCTTTGCGGTGTAAGACGGGAAGAGGACATTTCGTTTATGAACGAGTTTCTCCCCGATTACATCGGAATGATACTTTCTCCCGGATTCAGGCGCTCGGTTTCTCTTTCCGAGGGGGCAAGGCTCATGGAAAGGCTTGATGGGCGAATTAAAAAGGTCGGCGTTTTCGTTGACGCTCCCGCCGAATATATCAGACAGGCTGTGAATATCATGGGGCTTGATGTTATTCAGCTTCACGGAAGCGAGGACAAAAATTATATCAGCGCTGTCAGTGATACGAGGGCTAAGATCTGGAAGGCTGTAAGGGTAAGATGCGGTGAGGATATTACGGCTGCCGACAAGCTTGGCTGCGAATTTCTTCTCCTGGACAGCTTTACGGAGTGCGCTGCAGGCGGCACGGGCAAGGTCGCTGACTGGGATATTATTAAAAGCACGAAGATAAATACCCCGTTTTTTCTTGCGGGAGGCATTTCCGCAAATAACCTTGAAGCCGCTCTTTCGGTGTCGGGAAATATTGATATTTCCGGCGGCACGGAAACAGACGGCGTTAAGGACAGAAACAAAATTGCCGGGATAATGAATATTTACGAAAGGAATTTTTGCAGATGAATACCAAAGGAAGATTCGGTGAATTCGGAGGACAGTACGTTCCCGAAACCGTTATGAATGCTGTTAATGAGCTTGATGAGGCTTACAGCAGATACAAGAATGACCCCGATTTCAAGGCGGAGCTTGCCGCTCTTTACCGTGATTATGCCAACCGTCCTTCTCTTCTTACCTATGCGGAGAGAATGACAAAGGAGCTTGGAGGCGCTAAAATTTATATCAAGCGTGAGGATCTTAACCACACAGGCTCCCACAAGATCAACAACGTTCTCGGTCAGATACTCCTTGCAAAGCGCATGGGCAAGAAGAGAGTTATTGCAGAAACGGGTGCGGGTCAGCACGGCGTTGCAACGGCTACGGTCTGCGCTCTTTTCGGGCTTGAATGCTGCGTTTATATGGGCGAGGAGGACACAAAAAGACAGTCACTGAACGTTTACCGCATGGAGCTTCTCGGTGCAAAGGTCGTTCCCGTAAGCAGCGGCACCGCTACCCTCAAGGACGCTATCAACGAGGCTATGCGTGACTGGTGCACCAATATCGAAACTACCTTCTACTGCATAGGCTCTGTAATGGGCCCTCACCCTTACCCCGAGATGGTAAGAGATTTCCAGAAGATAATCGGTGAGGAGATCCGCTCACAGATGATCGAAAAGGAAGGCAGACTCCCCGACGCTGTTGTTGCCTGCGTTGGCGGCGGCTCCAATGCTATGGGTGCGTTCTATGATTTTATCCCGGATAAATCTGTTCGCCTTATCGGTGCGGAGGCTGCGGGACGAGGCATTGACACTGCCGAAACTGCTGCTACGCTCTCTAAGGGCAGCCTCGGTATTTTCCACGGAATGAAGTCCATTTTCCTGCAGAATGAATATGGTCAGATAGCTCCCGTTTACTCCATTTCCGCAGGTCTTGATTATCCAGGCATCGGTCCCGAACACGCTAATTTATGGAAAACGGGACGGGGCGAATATGTTCCTGTTACCGATGAAGAGGCTGTATGCGCTTTTGAGTATCTTTCAAGGACTGAGGGCATTATCCCTGCCATAGAGTCTGCTCATGCCGTTGCTGCCGCTATGAAGCTTGCTCCTCAGATGGGAAAGGACAAGATAATCGTGATAAATCTTTCGGGCAGAGGCGACAAGGACGTTTACTCCATTGCTCGCTACCGCGGCAGAGAGATAGAAAATTCCTGATGGAAAGGACGTAACAAAATGAACCGTATTGATAAATGCTTTGAAAAACTGAAGGCTGAGGGCAGAAAGGCTCTTGTTACCTTTATCACCGCAGGCGACCCCGATATGACTGCCACCGAGAAAACCGTTCTTGCCATGTTTGATGCGGGAGCGGATATCATTGAGCTGGGTGTGCCCTTCTCCGACCCTATTGCAGAGGGTGTGACAATTCAGCGCTCCTCTCTCCGTTCTCTTAGCGGAGGCACTACTCTTGACCATATTTTTGCTTCTGTGGATAACATAAGAAAGCAGACCGACAAGCCCCTTATACTTATGATGTATCTTAACACTATTTTTGTTTACGGAACTGAGAAATTCTTCTCCCTTTGCAGGGAAAAGGGCATTGACGGTGTCATAGTTCCCGATATGCCTTATGAGGAGCGGGAGGAGATACTTCCTTATGCCGAAAAGTACGGTATTCACAATATAAATCTGGTTTCTCCTGCGTCCCATGACAGGATAAGGCGTATTGCTGCCGATTCCAAGGGATTTCTTTACTGCGTTTCCTCCAACGGCGTTACGGGTGTGAGAAGCGAATTCAAAACGGATTTTGACGAATTTTTCGGCATTATCCGTGAAAGTGCAGGCTGCCCCTGCTGCGTGGGCTTCGGCATTTCCTCCCCCGAACAGGCAAAAAAAATGTCGGCTTACTGCGACGGCGTTATCGTTGGCAGCGCTATTGTAAGGATAATGGAGCAGTACGGCTCCGACGCTCCCGAAAAGGTGGCTGAGTTTACCTCCGCTCTTTCGGGCGCTCTTGTAGAATAATAAAACGACCGCCATGGCATTTTGTGTGCCCTGGCGGTCGTTTCAGTCTGTCGAAAAAGAATAACAAACATACATTTTGCAGAAACTTTCACAAAAATTTGCTTTGTCAAAAACGTGCCACCGGCACGTTTTTGAGGGTAAGTTTTGTGGAAACTCCTTTAAAGGGGAGGCGGTCTTGTTCGCCTCCCCTCGAAAATGCTCTCGCA
>CAMAIG010000145.1 GCA_945835085.1 uncultured Ruminococcus sp.
GGAAGAAAATTATGGACAAACTGAAAGAGAGAAGCGAAAAGGAGCTTTCGGAAAACACCCCGGCACCCGAAGGGGCGGAGGGAAATCCCCCCGACTCCGAAATGACGGATATGATAGCCGCAGCCATCGCAAAGAAAAAGGAAGTTAAAAAGGCAGCTGCCGACAAAAAGAAAAGGCGGGCTGTTATTTTAAGCTGTGCGGCAGGTGTATGCGTTCTGGCTGCAGTGTATTTCGGCGGCTGGGCAGCTTCAATGGGCACGTTCCTCCCCAATACATATATAAACGGCGTTCCCGTGGGAAAGCTCAATGTATCGGCAGCCAGTGCGGCAGTTCAGGCTCAGACAGGGCAGGACAGCATCAGGATAATTGAGCGTGGCGGCAGGGAAAGGATAATAAGCCCCTCGGATTTTGATTATTCCTATGATGTTTTCGGGGAAGTGCAGCGGCTTTACCGCAGCGTAAACCGTGCAGGCTGGATAGGAGCATATTTTTCCGACACATATTATGAAACAGAAGCAAAGCCCGTGTACAGCACGGAAAAGCTTGAAGCGATACTTGACCGTATCACCTGGGGAACCGTTGAAACCCGCAACGCAGAGCTTGTCCACGGAAATCAGGGCTACTATATCAGCGAGGCGGTCTACGGCGACAGAGCGGATACGGAAGCGGTAAAGCAGTATGTAATGTCGGAATTTTCAAAGGGAAATTACACCATAGATCTTGAAGCGTCGGGATTATATACGGCTCCCACCGTATTCCCCGAGGACCTGGAGGATAACCTGGAGGAACTGAATTCAGGCTTTAACTATGTGATAACCTACGATCTGGGCTATGCCCATGAGGAGCTTACGGGAGCACAGGTCTATGACTGGATGAAGAACGGCGGCGTTATCGACAAGTCAAAAGTCGAGGAATATGTTGACGATCTTGCGGAGAAATACGACACCTTCATGAAGCCCCGCAAATTCACCACCACGAACCGTGGCTCCATAACCATTGACCAGGGCAGATATTCCACAGGGCAGTACGGCTGGTGGACGGACAGGAAAAAGACCGTTGAAAAGCTGCTGGAGTACATAAAAAAGGGCGAGTCAGTAACCGTCGAGCCTGAATATGTGACCCTTGACACGGGATATAAATACCGTGGCTTTGAGCCTGCCCGCTCCGAAAGCGGCGATATCGGAAACACATACATAGAGGTTGATCTCTCTGCCCAGCATATGTGGTATTATGAAAACGGTGCAGTTAAGTTTGAAACGGATCAGATAGTTTCCGGCAAGGCAAATGACCCAAGCAGAAAGACCCCATCGGGAATATACAGCGTTTACAGCAAAAGCACCAACTACACCATGAAGGCTGCCGACGGCTCATACACCACAAAATGCAGCTATTTTATGAGGATAAGCTTTGAGGGAATAGGCTTCCATGACCTAAGCCGCACCGCATACGGCGGGAATATTTATCTTACAAACGGCTCTCACGGCTGCATAAATATGAAGCGTGATGAGGTAAAGCAGCTTTACGAGCTTGTGGAATGGGGCACTCCCGTTATACTCTATTATTGACAGACAGAAATATCCCGTGCAGAACAGTTCTGCACGGGATCGTTTGTTATATAGTTATTTCCGAGGGTCAAAGGTCTTCCTTCCAACGGCTGACGATCTCACAGCAGACATCAATGTCGCATTCCTCCGCAGCAGTTTTAAGGGTTTCGATATAGTCACCGAAGCACTCCTCATATTCATATGAGGCCATTTCCTCCACGACCTCGTCAATGGCAAGAGTGTCGAAATTGTCAAGAGCCTCCGAGAGCTTATCCAGCATTTCGGCTATCTCCTCATGAGAAGCTGACTTCTTCTCCTGTTTTTCCTCACATTCGGGGAAATAGGGTCTGAGAATATCAATATAGCCCGTATACATTTCAAGGAGCTTGTCCGTATTTGCATTGATAAAGGGGATATCCTTCTCATTTCCCGCTTTTTCAAGAGCAGCGGCAAGGGCTGACAGCTCATCGGCTCCTATCTGCCTTGAAAGGCTTTTGAGCGCATGGACCTCAATGGTATAATCCTTCCATTTAGCCTTATTGTAATACTCCCGTATCTGCTCGGATTTTTTGCCGATGGAGCAGTAGTATTCCTTCAGCACAGACATGAAAAGTGACTGGGTACCAAGAAGCTTCATTGCATTTTCCGTGTTAAGCCCCTCTATTTTTATCACAGGAGCAGGCTCCGTATGCACAGCATCGTGCTTGTCTGCGGGGATTATCTTTTCCTGGGGCAGCCATTTTCTGAGCTTTGAAATGATGGTCTTTGTTTCAATAGGCTTTGCTACAAAATCATTCATGCCCTCGCTCAAAAACATTTCTTTAGCTCCGCTCACGGCGTTTGCGGTAAGGGCAATGATAGGAACATCTGCATATGTAGGCATGAGCCTTCGAATGATGTGGGTGGTTTCAATTCCGTCCACCTCGGGCATCATGTGGTCCATGAACACAAGGTCATACATGGTTTTCTTTACCATTTCGATGGTTTCGGCAGCAGAGCCTGCAAGGTCGATCTGCATATTAAGCGGTTCAAGAAGACCCTTTGCAACTGTAAGGTTGATGGGATTGTCATCAACGATAAGGACACGGGCTTCGGGAGCGGTGAAAACAAAATCGTCCAGAGAATTTGCTTCCTCCCTGACATATTCCTCCCCAATCCCCATTGCTGCATAAATATTCATGGAATAAACAGGCTTGCGGATAATTCGGGCATTTGGGATATCGCAGTCCCCTGCACTGTTGAAGCTGTCAATGATAATGACCTTTACAGAGGGGTCTGACAGGATATTGCGGCGCACACGGTCATCTATCAGCGATCTTTCCGTGATAAAGTAATCGGGGCGTTTTATATCAAGCTCGGAGGCGGTTTCAACATCTGTTATCTCCGTGCCTATCCTTTCAAGATCGCAGATAAGCTGCTTTTTCACATATTGATTTTCGATATATATAACAGCATTCACGGGAGCTTCGGGTACGGGCACTCCCACACATTCGGCTATCTTTTCCTGGGGCAGCTCAAAGGAGAATACGCTTCCCTTGTTATATTCGCTTTCAACAGAAATACTGCCGTTCATAAGCCTGAGAAGCTGCTGCGAAATGGCAAGACCCAGACCTGTGCCCTCGATATTTCTGTTTCGCTTGCTGTCCACCTGCTGGAAGGACTGGAAAAGCTTGCCCAGGTCCTCATTCTTAATGCCGATGCCTGTATCGGAAACCTGTGCCTTCATGACGAATGTACCGTCGCCCTTGTCCTCACCGAAAAGCTTCAGATGCACCTCGCCCTTTGCGGTGAATTTCACGGCATTGTTAAGGAGATTGATAAGTATCTGCCTTATCCTGATATTATCGCCCTTCAGCTTTCGGGGCAGATCGGGAGAAATATCCATAGTAAACTCAATATCCTTGCTGCCTATCCTGGTGCAGACTATGCTTGTAAGATCGTTTATCATGGAAAAAGGCTCATATTCCACTTCAATGATATCCATTTTACCCGATTCGATCTTGGAAAAATCAAGGATATCGTTTATGATGACAAGAAGATTTTTTCCCGATGATTTGATCTGATAGAGATATTCCTTTGCGGCAGGGGACATTTCCTCTCTCAGAGCCATTTCAGCCATTCCGAGAACGGCATTCATGGGAGTTCTTATCTCATGGCTCATATTTGCAAGGAAATCTGATTTCTGTGTGGAAGCCTGCATGGCAGCCTCGCTGAGCTGCTTTGTTACATAGGTCTTATATGCCATATCCGAAAGTATCTCGGAAAACTCATAAATAAATGCAGTGGCTCTGTCGATAGCAGCCTTGGGGACTATCTGGGTCTTTTTGGCGGCTTCAACAAAGCTTTCCTCGTCAACCTCTATCTCACGGGCGACCTCTCTTATCCTGTCAAGGTCAGGCTCCTCGGCAAGCACCTGACCGCCGATAAAGCTTCCTATCATCTTGTCCTTGAGCATTATGGGAGCAGCAAAATCCACAAGGTTTGCATGGCAGTAATATGACACGGGCCCATGCTTTTCCAGTGACATAACTGCACCCATTTTGTCGCAATTTTCGCAGCGCTTTCTTCCAATATCGGATTTTCGGCAGAATTCTGTGCAGAATTCCGAGAAATTTGTTCCCTTAGTAACGGGAACACCGTTTTCATCGGTAGTAAGGGCAGCCATTCGCACCATCCTGGCAAAGGCGTCCTGCATCTTCTGAAGGATAGGAACATCAATCAGATCGGTAAGCCCGATATTTTCGTCGATATTTTCCAGATCAATGGAATTTTCCATTACATTCATCTCCCGTTACAGACGGATTTTTTCCTGTTATCCTATAATATCCTCTATGGTGCTGAAAAGCCTTTTCATATCAATGGGCTTGAGAAGATACCCCTGAGGATTGAGCATGATAACAGATTTTATCTTTTCCTTGTCGGATATACCCGTCAGGAACACAACGGGAATACCAATGAGCCTGCTGTCGGCTCTTATCTTTATAAGCACCTCGGGACCGCTTTCTCCCGGCATTTCATAGTCAAGGAGGATAAGGTCGGCAGTCCTTGTTTCAAGATATTTTCTTGCCATCTTTCCGCTTGCCATAACTGTTACCTCATAGCGCTCTTCAAGGGCAGATTTCAGCATTTTAAGGATATTGCGGTCGTCGTCTATGATAAGGACATGCTTTTTGCCGCTCTTGGGCATTTCAAAGAGATCGGGCTCGGGTTCGTTATAAATGGAAGCCGCAGCCTTCTTCTGCTCTTCCTCTTCCTGCTTTTTTTTTTCAAGATAAAGGGTTATCCTTTGCAGCAGCTTTTCTGTGGTAATGGGTCTTTTTATGATAAGGTCTGCGGATTCGGGGTCGTTTCGTTCAATATCTTCACAGAATTCCTCGCTTCCCACGACCACAACAGTCACCCTTGAATACTGGGGATTTTTCTTGACAGAGTTCAGCTGCTTTATAACATCTCCGCTTGCTTCATCGGAGAAATAGATATATACATCGGGACAAAAAAGCTCCAGATGTGCTCTGATATCCTCCCAGCAGTCGGAGGTGCTGAGGCACTCAAACCATATGCCTGCATGGATAAAGATATCCTTTAGCATTGTTGCCCTTCTTGCGTTTATGAGAAGCTTATATTTCATTTCCAAACACCCTTTCTAATTTTATCGGGTCTGCTGTCCTGATATGATTATACCACAATAATTATCCTTCTTCAATATATATCGTCTACTTTTTTAATTTC
>CAMAIG010000146.1 GCA_945835085.1 uncultured Ruminococcus sp.
GTGAGAAATGCGACAGCATTTCGAGGGGAGGCGAACAAGACCGCCTCCCCTTTTATGGTTTCCCACAAAACTTAACCTCAAAAACGTGCCGGTGGCACGTTTTTGACACAGCTATTGCTGTAAAGGGTTTTGCACAATATAATGAGTTCATTTTGCTTGACAAAATCTATGAAACGGCGAATAATGGTATCTTCTTGGGCTAATATTAAGGAGAACAAATAAGATAGTTGTTGAAAATAAACAAATTATTTGCGAAGATGTGCCGAAAATTCTATATCGAAATCACCGAAAAATACTTGAAATGTGGGGAAATGTGTGCTATAATCATTCTTGCGTGACTGCAAATGATATGCGATGAAGCGGAAGGTTGCTCACGGTTTGTGAGGTAATTTCCGCAGAGTATGTCCGATTTTAAACCGGGCGGCTGTAATACCGAACACAGTTAGTGTCTTAAACCACAGACGTTTTTCGTCTGAAGGTAAGAACCTTGTGTGTATTTATGCTAACCCGATGAAACGTACAGTTTATCGGGATTTTTTATGGCGTTTATCACGAAACACACGGCAGCGTGTTACGCTCAGATGTGCGGATACAGATAAACATTGGTGTTGCAAACTCGTCCCCAAAGCAAAATTTTACAGGAGGCGATTTAAGTGGCAGTCAATGAAAAAATCAGAATCAAGATCAAGGGTTATGACCATGCTGTAGTTGACGCAGCAGCAGCTAAGATTGTTGATGCGGCTAAGCGCAGCGGTGCAAGAGTATCGGGTCCTATTCCTCTTCCTACAGACAAGGAGATAGTTACTATCCTCCGTGCTGTACACAAGGATAAGGACAGCCGTGAGCAGTTCGAAATGAGAACTCATAAGCGTCTTATCGACGTTCTCAGACCTACTGCAAAGACTACCGAGGCTCTTCAGGGTCTTGAGCTTCCCGCAGGCGTTGACATCGTTATGGAAATTAAGTAATCCGATTTCCGTCATTCGACAAAGATGTCAGAAATGTGGGGTCAATGTTGATGCGAAACCGTATCAACCAATTAACCAAGGGAGGTCATAAAAATGACAAAGGCAATCATCGGTAAGAAAATCGGTATGACACAGATTTTCGATGAAGCAGGAAAGGTTATTCCTGTAACCGTTGTTGAGGCCGGTCCCTGTGTTGTAGTTCAGAAGAAAACCGTTGAGAACGACGGCTACAGCGCAGTACAGTGCGGCTTCGGCGACATCAGAGAGAAGCTTGTCAACAAGCCTGCAAAGGGTCACTTTGCTAAGGCTGACGTAGCTCTCAAGAGAACACTCAAGGAGTTCAGACTCGACAACGCTGAGTCCATGAACGTGGGTGACGTTCTGAAGGCTGATACTTTTGCAGTAGGCGACATCGTTGATGTATGCGGTACTTCAAAGGGTAAGGGCTACACAGGACCTATCAAGAGAAACAACCAGCACAGACTTAAGGAAACTCACGGTACAGGCCCTGTTCACAGACAGGCAGGTTCCATGGGTGCCTGCTCCTCACCTTCCCGTATCTACAAGGGCAAGATCCTTGCAGGTCACATGGGTGCTGAGAGGGTAACCGTTCAGAACCTTGAGATCGTTAAGGTTGATGCTGAAAACAATCTTATTGCAGTTAAGGGCGCAATTCCCGGACCTAAGAACGGCATTGTTACTATCGTTGACTGCGTTAAGAAGGCTTAATGGAAGGAGGAAGCGATAATGCCTAATATGAAAGTTCTTGATATGACAGGTAATGAGGTTTCCAGCATTGAGCTGTCAGACGCAATTTTCGGTATTACTCCCAACGTGAGCGCTATGCACACAATGGTTGTTAATTACCTTGCTAACCAAAGACAGGGCACACAGTCCACTCTTACCCGTACAGAGGTAAGCGGCGGCGGAAAGAAGCCCTGGAGACAGAAGGGAACAGGACACGCAAGACAGGGTTCTACAAGAGCTCCTCAGTGGACACACGGCGGTGTTGCTCTCGGCCCTAAGCCCAGAAGCTATCGTTTCACAGTGAACAAGAAGCTCAAAAGACTTGCTCTCAAGTCCGCTCTCTCTTCTAAGGTTCTCGATAACAATATGATCGTTCTCGATTCTATCACAATGAACGATTACAAGACTAAGGATATGGTTAAGATGCTCAAGGCTATCGGCGCTGAGGGCAAGGCTCTTATCGTTATGCCTGAGGTTGATTCCAAGGTCATCAAGAGCGCTGCCAATATCCCCGGTGTTAAGACTGCTCTCGTAAACACCATCAACGTTTACGATATCCTCAACTATGACAAGTTCATCGTTGTTAAGGATGCAGTTGCTAAAATTGAGGAGGTGTATGCATAATGATCGCACAGGATATCATTATCAAGCCTATCATCACTGAAAAGAGCATGAGCGGCTTACAGGAAAACAAGTACACCTTTAAGGTTGCTAAGAACGCTAACAAGATCGAGATCGCTAAGGCTGTTGAGGAGCTTTTCGATGTTAAGGTCGCAAGCGTTAATACTATGAACTGCAGAGGACGCTCCAAGAGAGTCGGAATGTCCAGAGGCGTTACTCCCTCCTGGAAAAAGGCTATCGTTACTCTCGCTGAGGGCTCCAAGACCATCGAGTTCTTCGATGGCATGATGTGATCTTAAAGATCAGTCCTTTTCCGTTTTCGGAATGTATGGGGAGCGCTTTGCAGAGTCTGCTCCTCGCAAAACCATTTTAAGGAGTTGAAATCACAATGGCTATAAAGAGCTATAAGCCTACGTCTCCGTCCAGACGTCAGATGACTGTAACTGATTACAGCGAGCTTTCTAAGGTTGCTCCCGAGAAGAGCCTTCTTGCTCCTCTCTCCAAGACTGCCGGCAGAAACAGCTACGGCCGTATCACAGTTCGTCACAGAGGCGGCGGAAACAGAAGAAAATACAGAATCATCGATTTCAAGAGAGATAAGCAGGGTATGAACGCTACTGTTATGACTCTTGAGTACGATCCTAACAGAAGCGCATTCATCGCTCTCGTTCAGTACGAGGACGGCGAGAAGAGATACATCGTTGCTCCCTACGGTCTTAAGGTAGGCGACGTTGTAAGAGCAGGCGCTGACGCTGATATCAAGCCCGGCAACGCACTCCGTCTTGGCGATATCCCTGTTGGTACCTTTATCCACAACCTTGAGCTTTATCCCGGCAAGGGCGCTCAGCTCGTAAGAGCTGCAGGCAACATGGCTCAGCTCATGGGCAAGGAGGAGGATTACGCTCTCGTAAGACTTCCTTCCGGCGAAATGAGAAAGATCGCTATCGGCTGCATGGCTACTATCGGTCAGGTCGGCAACATCGACCACGAGAACGTTAACCTCGGTAAGGCAGGACGCACCCGTCACAAGGGTATCAGACCTACAGTTCGCGGTTCTGTTATGAACCCCTGCGATCACCCCCACGGCGGTGGTGAAGGTAAATCACCCGTTGGACGTCCCGGACCTGTTACTCCTTGGGGCAAGCCCGCTCTCGGCTACAAGACCAGAGCTACTCACAACCGTTCCGACAAGTTCATTGTCAAGAGAAGAAACGGCAAGTAATTTTCAAAACTTCAAAATTAATATACTCATAGGATTCGTAAAGGGGAGAATGTTTGGATCCGTTGCTTATCCTCGGATCCAACTCATCTTGCCTCTAAACATCTGAGAGGGGAGGAAAACCAATGAGCAGAAGTATCAAGAAGGGACCTTACGTTCAGGAGGTCCTCTTAAAGAGAGTAATCGCCATGAATGAGGCCGGCGAAAAGAAGGTCCTCAAGACATGGAGCAGATCCTCTACAATTTTCCCTGATTTCGTAGGACACACATTCGCTGTTCATGACGGCAGAAAGCACGTTCCCGTATACGTTACAGAGGATATGGTAGGCCATAAGCTCGGAGAGTTCGCACCTACCAGAACTTTCAAGGGCCATGCAGGCTCCAAGACATCCAATAACGGTAAGTAAGGCAGAAAGGAGAGGTTTAAATGGAAGCAAGAGCACATCTTACTAATGCTCGCATAGCACCCAGAAAGGTTCAGATCGTTCTCGATCTCATCAGAGGCAAGGACGTTGAAACTGCTATGGCAATCTTAAAGTACACACCCAAGTCTGCCTGCGAATACCTGGAGAAGCTTCTTAAGTCTGCTGTTGCAAACGCAGAGAATAACTTCGGAATGAGCAAGGAAAATCTTATCGTTTCCGAATGCTTCGTTTGCCCCGGACCTATCATGAAGCGTATCATGCCTCGCGCACAGGGCAGAGCTTTCCGCATCAACAAGAGAACTTCTAACGTTACTCTCGTTGTAGCCGAAAAAGAATAAGTCTAATAGGAGGTAAATTATGGGACAGAAAGTTAATCCCCACGGTCTGCGTGTCGGTGTAATCCAGGACTGGGATTCCCGTTGGTTTGCTAACAAGGCTGCTTTCGGCGATACTCTTGTAGAGGACTACAACGTTCGTAACTATATTAAGAAGAACCTTTACGCTGCAGGCGTTCCTAAGGTTGAAATTGAAAGATATGCTGACAAGGTTAGAATCAATGTTTTCTGCGCTAAGCCTGCTATCGCTATCGGCAGAGGCGGCGAGAGCATTGAAAAGCTCCGTCAGAATGTTGAAAAGATGATGAACAAGGCAGTTTACATCAACATCGTTGAGGTTAAGCAGCCTGATCTCGATTCTACTCTCGTTGCTGAGAATATAGCTGCACAGCTCGAGAACCGTGTATCCTACAGAAGAGCTATGAAGCAGGCTATCGGCCGTGCTATGAAGCTCGGTGCTAAGGGTATCAAGGTTAGAGTTGGCGGCAGACTCGCAGGCGCTGAAATCGCAAGAGCTGAGTCCTACCACGAGGGTACTATTCCCCTTCAGACCATCCGTGCTGATATCGACTACGGCACCGCTGAGGCTCACACAACCTACGGCCGCCTCGGTATCAAGGTTTGGATCTACAAGGGCGAGATACTCAAGGGCGAAGCTTCCGCTGCTCGTGTTAACAGAAACACCGAGAAGCCCGAGAGAAAGCGCAAAGATAACGGCGGCAAGAAGCGTGAAGGCGGCTTCAGACCCCGCAACAATAAAAATGAAGGAGGTAACGCATAATGCTGCTTCCAAAGAGAGTTAAGTACAGAAGAGTTCAGAGAGGCAGAATGACCGGTAAGGCTCTTAGAGGAAACAAGGTTTCCAACGGTGAGTTCGGTCTTCAGGCTCTTGAGCCCGCTTGGATCACTTCCAATCAGATCGAGGCTGCCCGTATCGCTATGA
>CAMAIG010000147.1 GCA_945835085.1 uncultured Ruminococcus sp.
CGCTGAGTGAGGAGCAGATTGATGTGTTTCACAAGCTCCTCGACTGCGTGAGCGAGACTGCCTCTGCTGAGATGAGAGCTGCCTACAAAGTCGGATTCAAGGACGGTGCGACTATGATGCAGGAGATTCAGGACTGATATAATTAAAGCATAAGTAAAGGGCTATGTCCTCCGTAAACGTGTACGGAAGATATAGCTCTGTTTTTCTTTTCAGATTTAGTTTGTAAGTTTTTCTTTATTCTCGCTCGATTTGGCAAGTCATCATCACATTGAGTAAAAGCTCATACTCAGGACTGAATACTATAAGGATTTATTTTCAAATATAGCTTAACTACAATGCGATGTTCTGCTATTTTTCTATACACAAAACCAATTGACGCTGCCTGAATTCTATGCTATAATAAAAACAACACAAACCGGAAAGCTGGTGCTAAGAATGAAAATAGACAGGCTGATCGGCATACTCTCAGTACTTTTGCAGCGTGACAAAGTAACGTCACAGGAGCTTGCAGAGAAATTCGAGGTGTCACGGCGGACGATACTGCGTGATATTGAGTCGATCAATATAGCGGGTATCCCCATTGTTTCCGAGCAGGGACAGGGCGGCGGCATTTCGATCATGGACGGATACAAAATAGACCGCACACTGCTTTCTTCCGGT
Source organism: uncultured Ruminococcus sp. (assembly GCA_945835085.1). Lineage (GTDB taxonomy): Bacteria > Bacillota > Clostridia > Oscillospirales > Ruminococcaceae > Huintestinicola. Next base: position 661 of record CAMAIG010000147.1, read on the forward strand.
GATATGCAGGCGATACTTTCGGGACTGCGAAGCCTTGACAGTGTCAGCGGCACGAACCACTATCGTCAGCTTATGGAGAAACTCTCTGCTGATGATATGACCTCTGTGAATGTAGATAATCATATCATCATTGATCTGTCAAGCTGGGATAAATCTGCAATCGCCGATAAGATAGAGCTGATCAAACAGGCGATAGAACAGCGGCATCTTATCACGTTCTGCTATTACTCCCCAAATGGTGAGAGCAAGCGCAGGATAGAACCGTATCATCTGATCTTTCAGTGGTCTGCCTGGTATGTGTGGGGATATTGTACCGAGCGTGAGAATTACAGAATGTTCAAGCTCACCCGAATGACGGAGCTTGCTATCACTGATGATAGATGTGAGGACAGAGTTATTCCCAAATACACCTCCGATAAGCTGCGGCATACAAAGGGCGAAATAAAAGCAACCGTAAAATTTGATATTTCCGTAAAATGGCGTATTATAGACGAGTTCGGAGCGGATTTTCTGAAATATGATGACAGCGGAAATTTAGTGATGGATTTCACATGGTCGGACAAGCAATCGTTTTTCAGCTATATCCTGACCTTTGGCGATAGTGCGGAAATTGTTTCGCCGCAGGAATACCGGCAGGAGTTTGCGGAGCTTGCAAAAAACATTTACATCAAATATGAAACATGACATACAGTTGTCACATTTAATGGTGTATAATGAAAGCATATTTTAGATAGAGGGTGATAATATGCCGTCAACAAAGGAATATCTCAGCTTTATTCTCGAACAGCTCTCTGACCTTGATGAGATCACTCATAAAGCTATGATGGGCGAATATATCCTGTACTATCGTGGCAGGATCTTCGGCGGAGTATATGATGACCGTTTTCTCGTGAAGCCTGTGAAGTCCGCCCGTGAGCTGATGCCCGATGCGGCACTGGAGCTTCCCTATGAGGGGGCAAAGGAAATGCTTCTTGTGGACAATGTGGACGATAAGGAATTTTTGTTTCAGCTTATCACGGCGATGTATGACGAACTGCCGGAGCCGAAGAAACGGAGAAAATGATATGCCGTTCGATTTCAAAAAAGAATACAAGGAATACTATATGCCCCCGAAGAAGCCGACGATCGTCACCGTTCCAACCATGAACTATATCGCCGTGCGTGGTGAGGGTGATCCGAATGCTGAGGGCGGCGAGTACAAGCAGGCGATCGAACTGCTGTACGGAATCGCCTATACGATAAAAATGAGCAAAAAGGGCGATCATCAGATAGAGGGCTATTTTGATTATGTCGTGCCGCCGCTGGAGGGATTCTGGTGGCAGGACGGAGTTCAGGGCGTGGACTATACTCACAAGGAACATTTCAAGTGGGTGTCGCTGATACGCCTGCCCGATTTTGTCACAAAAACAGACTTTGACTGGGCGATAGAGGAAGCGACACGCAAGAAGAAAACGGATTTCTCCAAAGTGGAGTTTCTGACCTATGATGAGGGTTTGTGCGTGCAGTGTATGCACATCGGCGGCTATGATGATGAGCCTGCAACGGTACAGCTTATGCATGAATACATGACAGTGCAGGGGTATTCTCTGGATATTTCGCAGAGCCGTTTTCATCACGAGATCTATCTTTCGGACGCAAGGAAGGTTTCCCCCGACAAGCTGAAAACAGTCATACGGCACCCGATCAAATGAAAGGAGTATTTTTATGAGACTTGACGGATTCGGACTTTTTGTCGATGATATGGGCAAAATGATACGCTTTTACAGAGATGTCCTCGGCTTCGAGATCAAAGAGGCGGAAGATACTTCAAACGTGTATCTTGTCAAGGACGGCACGCTGTTCCTGCTCTACGGCAGGAAAGATTTTGAGAACATGACGAGCCACAAATATGAGTATGTAAAGGGGCTCAACGGTCATTCCGAGATCGCATTGTATGTGGACACGTTTGATGAAGTCGATGCAGCTTTTCATGATGTTGTCAGCAAGGGTGCAACGCCTGTTTTAGAGCCGACCACGGAACCGTGGGGACAGCGTACTTGCTATATTGCTGACCCGGAGGGAAATCTTATTGAGATCGGCTCGTTTGGCAGACCGTTTGAAAGCAGAGCTTGATCTAAAAAAGTGTGGCGATCCGGTGCCACCATGCCCCAAAAAACACCGGTATTTCGCCGATGACACGCTCCGTGTCGCCGATGTGACGCAGCGGTTCTTTACATTTTCACAGTTCCATGGTATCCTGAGATCAGCCGAAAGGCAATGAACGAAAGGATCTGATGTAATGGAAAAGAATGGAAGAAAATTGCTACTTGCAGGCTTGGGGATGATGGCAGCTTTCATCGTCTGGACGATGCTGATACAGACGGTGGACGTGCAGCCTGTCGGACAGAACGGAACGAACATCGGCTTTGCTGGACTGAATCAGTGGTTTCATAAGTTGACAGGCGTACATATGGTACTCTACACTGTCACTGATTGGTTGGGACTTGTGCCGATAGCCGTCTGTATGGGATTTGGTATACTCGGTCTTGTTCAACTTGTAAGAAGAAAAAGCCTGTTCAAAGTAGACAGCGATATCCTGCTGCTTGGGGTATATTATATCCTCGTGATCGCAGGCTATCTGATCTTTGAGATGATACCGATCAACTACCGCCCGATTCTCATTGAGGGACGTATGGAAGCCTCCTATCCGTCCTCAACGACATTGCTTGTTGTCAGCGTGATGCCGACGCTTGCCTTTCAAGTGTGGCGAAGGGTACAGAGCAGTGCTGTAAAAAAGATCATATATACTTGTACTACTGCTTTCACGCTCTTTATGGTCGTGGGGCGGACAATATCGGGCGTACACTGGCTGACGGATATTATCGGGGCATTGCTGCTGAGTGCAGGACTGTATCTGCTGTATCACGGCACTGTCAGTCTGACGGAGGAACACAAATGGAATTCAGCGAAAAATTACAGACTTTGAGAAAGCAGAAAGGTCTGACACAGGAAGAGCTTGCGCAGGCACTTTTCGTATCACGCACAGCGATCTCAAAATGGGAATCCGGAAAGGGCTACCCGAGCATTGATTCCCTGAAGGAGATCTCCAAATACTTCTCGGTCACGATCGACGAGCTCTTGTCCTCGGAGGAACTCATCACCGCCGCACAGGACGATAACCGTAAAAATATTGCCGATCTGCTCGACTTGCTGACGGGCTGCACCGACATCATGGCGCTGATGCTGCTCATCCTGCCGCTTTACCCGGAGAAGCTGGGCAGCACATTTACAGCGGTCAGTTTACTGCGGTATACGCAAATTGCATTACCGTTCGCCTGTGTCTGCTGGGGCTTGATGATCCTGCTGATTGCAGCAGGTGCAGTCAAGGTGCTGATGCAATACAGGCATATCGAAAAGGGACGCAGCGCAGTGACCGTTGCTTCCTTTGTGCTGAGCATTATTGCCGTGCTATTTCTGACCGCTGCAAGACTGCCATATGCGGTGACGGTCGTGTTTCTGCTGCTTATTGTCAAGGGAATACTGGTTTTCAGGGTACACAGCGTTTAATGCAACAGACAGTTGCTTGCAGTATGCCTTGATATATGCTATGATATAGGTGAGGTGATATTATGGAAACTAAAAACATCATTCAGGAACTTAGGATAAAGCACGGTATGTCGCAGGAGGAGCTTGCCAACAAGATTTTTGTCACAAGGCAGGCAGTAAGCCGTTGGGAGACAGGCGAGACCGTACCGAACACGGAAACCCTGAAATTGCTGTCCGAATTTTTCGATGTGTCGATAAATACACTATTAGGCGCTCCAAGAAAGCTGATCTGTCAGTGCTGCGGTATGCCGCTTGATGACAGTATCATAAGCCACGAAGCAGACGGCACTCTCAACGAGGACTACTGCAAATGGTGCTATGCCGACGGTGAATATATGTACAGCAATATGGACGATCTGATCGAAATATGTGTGAAAAATATGGTGAGTGCCGAACACCCCGAGAGCGAAGTCAGAGAATATCTGAGGTCGGCTCTGCCGCAGCTTGACTACTGGAAGCGATACGAACAGCTTTCGGACGGCGGAGAGTTTGATAAGTTCAAGCAAACGCTGATCGCTGAGATCAATGCATTGCAGATTGAGGGTATGCCGAAGTTGGATAAACTCAATGCCCTTGTGGGAAGCTATGTAAATCTGCCGTACAGACTGCCAAACGGAAACGCTGTGAAATTCCTTGACGACAACACGACCTATCTTGGCAATCAGCTCGAATGTGAATTTGGCGGTGATCGGTGCTTTGGTGTGCTGGCGAATATGGAGTTTATTCTTGACTGTACCTATGAAAAGGACGGTAAAAATCCCGAGCTTATAATTTACAAAAAACGTTAATAACATGATTTTAAGGAGAAATGACTTTTGATTAAAAACAGAAAACTGGAGATTGCAGCGTAACCGGGAGGTTAACTGTGATCCCACGCTCCTCCCGGAAGAAAGGATATATCACACTTTCAGGAGGTATCCCCATGAACAGGGAACATAGCTGTATCCCTCCTGTGTTTTATTGTAGAAACATTATATCCCATGACAA
>CAMAIG010000148.1 GCA_945835085.1 uncultured Ruminococcus sp.
TATGGAAGTAAGACCCCTCAAAGACTATGAGGTTGATAGGCCAAAGGTGTAAGCATGGTGACATGTTCAGCCTGCTGGTACTAATCGGTCGAGGGCTTGACCTTCTATTCTCTCTCTTTTTCGATTCGCTTCGCTTTATTCGGTTTTGAAGGCTCTGACCTTCATAATTAGTCGGTGTTAATTGCTATGAGGTTCCACCTGTTCCCATTCCGAACACAGAAGTTAAGCTCATATACGTCGAAAATACTTGGCTGGCGACGGCCCGGGAAGATAGATAGATGCCGACACTGATCAGCCGGAACTCTCTGTTCCGGCTTATTCCTCAATAGCTCAGTCGGTAGAGCATGCGGCTGTTAACCGCAGGGTCGTTGGTTCGAGTCCAACTTGGGGAGCCAAGCAAATTTTAAGGCGAACTAATAACGAGGTCAGAGAGTAATGTTTGTTTCACTCTTCTTCCTCGGCGTTAGGTCGCCTTAAATCGTTATATATGGCCATTTTACGCATTTTACGATCAAGAGTAGTTTATATATGTATGGAAGCAGGGCTTCCGTATGCTTACGTTTATGTAAGTGTACGGAAGCCCTTTTCTTGTTGTAAATATAAAAATGGGCACTGTTTATAAATGCAACCCGAATAATCTTGTTCACCGAAAACGGAAAGGAAGAACACCATGTCAGTAGAAATGAATTTTTACTTATCCAACAGCGATTACAATAAGCTCCGACTCCTGAAAAGGTCGGACAGGAAAGATGGCAAGACCTACAACGATTATGCAGCCGAGCTTCTCAGCGAAGCAATTCAGAGAAAATATCGTGAGTATGATAGAAATGACCTCATCATACATCGTGAGGACGATTAACATACGGGAGTGAGAAAAATGGCGAACTATTCCATATCTGAACTGATAAAGATCGTCGAAGCGGATACTATATTTATTCCGAAGAGTGTTGCTCTGCGTAATGATGTGTATGATGCCAGCAAGACATTGTTCGGCGTTGTGTTCACCGACTGCGTAGAGGATCTCCAAGCATACGGAAGTGTAATCGACGGAGAAACTGTCGGAAAGCTGATGAAGGACTATGTGATGGATATGACAATCGCAGATATTCAGCTGGAATGTATGTGTTCATCGGCAATGGCTTCGGCTGCAAGGAGCGAAACCGTGATGCTCATAAACAAGACCAATCTTCTTGAATGCTTACGGGAAAGACAGGTGATATGATATGCAATATCTTATAACACCGCTGTTGGAAGTGCTTAATCCCACAAACACCGTATCCCGAAACCGTTTGTTGTCCTTTGCTATAGGCAATGCCGAAGCGGAGATATATAACTGTCTTATCGCAAAGCACGTCTATTACAACAATCAGGGCAAGCTTACCGAAGGCGGTTGGTTTTATTCAACAGTTAAGGATCTTCATCTGAGCAGCGGTTATGCCGAGGACGCACAAAAGACCGCTATCAGACACCTTATCAAGCACGGACTTATTGAGAGTGAGCTGAAAGGCTTGCCGGCAAAAAGGTATTTCAGAATAATTCCCGATGTGGATAAGCTGAACTCTTTGATGAAATCGGGAGAGGAAATACAGGAAGCCGTTACCCGGCGGTACGATGACGAAATAAAGAAACGCTCAGACCGCAGGAAAAAGAAAAAGCTTAGAATAATCGAAGTCACAGATACAAGCGTAAAAGAAAGTGACACTATTGATACTATAAATGAAGATACCGCTTCGGAAACTTCTTCGGAGGTGGTTATGGAGGAAGTTACAGGCTACGCACTGTCTTCTGCTGATGTTCGGAGCGATGTTTCCGAAGTCACTCAGGTAGATGATCCTGATTCCTATATTGGTAGTAACTATAGTTGCCCGACACCTTTTTACGTCCCTGGTGTCTGTTCCCCTGCATACGGGGGAACAAGTCCTCCCGAACCCCGGACGGAAATTAAAGAAAATATAAATCAAAGATATTTTTTTGAAAATCAATCCTTCATTCCTTCTGCGCAAAACGAGAATTTTGTTGCTGTTGAAAGAGGGAAGAAGAGAGAAAAACGCAAATTATCTTTCAGGGAGATCATCGAGGAGCTTGGTTGTGACTATGGGGATTGCGAATACTTATTCGGCTTTTACCCGAACAGCGAAAGTGACCTTCGGGATTTTAGCGATGTGGACAGAGGGTGCAGCAAGTTTACCTTTCCCGAAACTCTGCGTATCGACCGAAAGACAGTGCTGGCTGCTTTGAAGTTTCTATGTGCAAGTGAGTATTACTCATATCAGCGGAACGGAGATGAATCTTCCTTAAAGGGATTTATTGATGTCACACTGGGAATTATGGCTGACCTTATCATGGCTGATGATTTTAAGTTCAACGGCAAATTCGTTTCATACACAGAGGTCATTGATGAGGTGAACGCTATCGTTCGTGAGTACGGCGGTTTGTATGAGTTCATCGTCGATTTTTACTATGAGTGGGGCAGAATCCTTCGGGAAGAGGGAAGCAGTATTCGTAACAAGGCTGCATACATGAAAGTACGAATGTGGGACTGGATGAGGCGATGGCAGATAGAGAAGGAGAGCATTATTGCGGAGTTTGAATAAAAAACAGCACCCGCTTGTGACGAGTGCTGTTATGATGTTCTGATCTACAAATTTGATTATTTGTTCATAGTAAAATTCGCCAGATAATCCAGCACCTTATCAACGCTTTCGTTAATTCCCTGAGAGCTGTCAACTACAAAATCATACATTGATTCATCGCCCCATTCCTGCCCTGAAATGTTCTTGTAATATGCAGCTCGTGCAGTATCAGAGCGACGAATGCTAATTTCTGCCTGCTCACGGCTATCATTATATACGCTCATTATGCGTTCAATGCGCCATTTCAGCGGTGCTTTTATAAAAATACGCACAACGTCCGGGTGTTCCTTCAACACATAATCAGCTGCCCTGCCTACAATAACACAGCTGCCATTCTCGGCAATTCGTTCGATAATCTTATGCTGTGCGATAACAGCCGCACCTACTGCGTTTTTGGTAAGATACAAATCACGCAATAACATGGGGGAATTCTTGTTTATATCCGAGATAAACTCCTTATCAAGTCCGCTTTCCTCGGCTGCAATAGCAGTCACTTCCTTGTAATAGAAAGGAATTTCCAATTTTTCTGCAACAAGCCTGCCGATTTCCTTGCCTGATGAACCGTGTTCCCTTGCTATCGTAATGATAACACCGGGTTTTGATTGCTTGATAACAGCCTCGTGTATTTGACTGTTCTTATTATGCACAGGATATGGATTATTAAAAAATCTTGCTGCAAGGATAAAGCCAATCACCGATACGATGCTGTCTGTCACAGGATATGTCAGCCAGAAATAGGAAAGTCCGAATCTTGAGAAAAGATAAGCAAGCGGCACGAACAAGCATACAGTACGAATTACCGTCAGTGCGGAGCTGGTAAGGCTTTTGCCAACCGCTTGAAACAATACCGGGTAAGTAAGTGATATTGCTAAAGGAATAAAGCTGATACCTATGATACGGAATGCAACTATGCCATCCCTGATAACCTGTTCATCCGACGAAAACAGACGAAGCATCGGTTCGGGAATCAGTTCAAAGCAGAGAGTTCCGAGTACCATAAGCCCTGCACCGAACAAAAGCGCAGTGTTCAGAGTTTTCCTGCATCGGTCTATCTTCTTGGCGGCGTAGTTGAAGCTTATCACAGGAACAACACAGGTCTGCATTGCACCTACGGGAATGAAGAAAAAAGTCTGCCATTTGTAATAAAGCCCAAGTACAGTTACAGCAGCGTCCGAAAAAGTTGCAAGAATCATATTAAGACCGAATATGTACAGCGTATATGCTGATTGCATCAGAATGTTCGGCACGCCGAGCTTGAATATTTTTCCCACATAGTGCGGATATTTTTTGATTTCGGGTGAACGGTAAAATCCTTTTAGCATAACCATGAGTGCAGCCACAACTTGTCCTGCTACTGTTGCAACAGCAGCACCCGCAATTCCCATTTGAGGAAGTCCGAACATACCAAAAATAAGTATTGGGTCTAAAATAATATTTGTAATTGCACCGAATATCTGTGCAGCCATCGGCGTTTTCATATCACCTCGTGCTTGAAGCACTTTCGTCCAAACACTTTCAAAAAACAAACCAAAACTAAAGACGCAAACGATTCGCCCATAAACTATAACGTCGGCAATGACTTCCGGAGAGGTGCTCTGAAGTTTTGCGTAAAGCGGCATACAAGCGTAGCATACCACGGAAAAAACAACCCACAAAACAACAGCAAGCGGCGTTCCCATGCCTGCGTATTCGTTTGCTTTTTTCTCCTGACCGATACCGAGCTTAGCCGCCATTGCAGTATTAATTCCGACACCCGTACCAACCGCTAAAGCAATCATCAGAAGCTGAAGCGGATAAACGATGGAAAGAGCTGTTAATCCCGAAGCGGAATTTTTTCCTACAAAAAAGCTGTCTATAATATTATAAAGTGCTTGTATGAGCTGTGCCAACATCACCGGCGGAGCCATTTTAAACAGAATTTTACTTATTTTCTCCGCACCGAAATAATCACTTTGTTGTTTTATATTTTCCACATTATTCTCCCGCAAATTCCGATAAGTCGAGCAGTTTATGCCCGTTAAATAGATTATACCACACCCATCGCAAAGAATCAAGAAATATTTACACAGAAAGGCAGGTGATAACTTGGAGAACAAAAGTATAGAGGAGATAGAGAGTTCAAACAAAAATTTTCTGAGTACAACAGAGGTTGCAGCGGTGCTGGGAATTTCAACTAACACGTTCAGAAAGAGAGCAGATGAATATGCGAAGCTGTTCCCGGTCGAGAGGGTAGGGAAAAGATACAGAATACCCAAAGCTCCGTTCATCGCTTATGTCAGAACCGGAAAATCATTTATGTAAAAGGAGTGATGCGTTATGAGTAACAGGATCAGAGATTCTCCCACGGGAGTAAATACGGTTGTCTATTAACTTTTCTCCTTAGTATGGTTTCATTTCTGCTATTAAGGCATAGCCTCCTATTCCGGTGTTCAACCGGGTTGTTTGCCTCTTTCAACTCGGTTGAATATTCGGGATAACGTGTGAGTTTGCATGCTTTTGTTCTGAGAGGGCTGACGCAGGAATTTGTAAAATACGAGGGGGTTGGAAGATAGCAAGCGTAGATTTGAGATATCTCAAATCGGCTGAAACAACGCAG
>CAMAIG010000149.1 GCA_945835085.1 uncultured Ruminococcus sp.
AAACAAATAACGGCGCATCGGATATTGCTGATGACCACGGGATTTATAAGCAGATCTGAGGAATTTCCGAGTATCCTGCGTATATTTTCTATATTTTCATCAAGCACTTCGGAAAGCCTTATATTTCTGAAATCATCGGTATCGGGTAATTTTCTGTTCGTATTTATCCCTTCCTTCTGTATCAATAGGGATATTTTTTCTCAATTATTACCGTATATTCATATTCACAATAAATTTATTTTCATATAACCAAATTTTGCATTATTAGCCTAAATTAGAGTTTATAATAATAATGAGTCAATAATTTGCATATAAGGAGGTATCTGCATGGCTGATATTGTTGCAATGGGTGAGCTTCTTGTTGATTTTACATATATTACTCTCGATAATAATGAGATCGGGTATAAGCAAAATGCAGGCGGTGCACCTGCAAATGTTGCCTGCATGGCGGCAAAGCTTGGAGCAACTGCGGGATTTATCGGCAAGATAGGCCGTGATATGTTCGGTTTCTATCTCAAAGATGTGCTTCGGCAGAATAATGTTGATACCTCAGGGCTGATCATTGACCCGAATTATTCCACTCCCCTTGCCTTTGTAAACAATAACGAAAACGGTGGACGTGATTTTTGTTTTTACAGAAGCAGTCATATAAGTGCAGATCTCAATATGCGGTACGGTGAGGTCCACAGAGAGCTTATTGATAACTGCAAAATATTTCACTTCGGAGCATTGACGCTTACATCCGAGCCTGTGAGGACTGCAACACTGAATGCTGCCGAATATGCTAAGATGCAGGGCAAGATCGTTTCCTATGACCCAAACTGGCGTCCTGCTTTGTGGGAAAGCAAGGAAACTGCTCTGAGGACCATGCGAAGCGCTCTGCAGTTTGCAGATATTGTCAAGGCATCGGAGGAAGAACTGCAGCTTCTGACTGATTGCGGCACACTTGTGGCTTCCGTTGCAAAGCTTTTGCAGGCAGGAGTTAAGATAATCTGCATCACTCAGGGAGCAAAGGACTGTATTATCGCCACTGCAAAGGATATTGTAAGATATCCTTCCTATGATGTGCCAATAGTTGACACTCTGGGAGCGGGAGATTGTTTCCTCGGTGCATTTCTGTACTCCCTTGTTTCTCTCGGCAAGGATATTTCCGAGCTTGAAAGCTCCGATATAGAAAGAATAGCATTGTTTTCAAATGCCTGCGGACGTCTAAGTGCTGCAAAAAAGGAAGCAGTAAGCTCAATGCCCGACAAAGCTGACATAATTGAGCTGATGAAAACCGATCCCGAATACAAGGAATAACAAAAATGGGGCTGTTGCAGCAAACGCTGCAACAGCCCCATTTTATCAGTTGTCGTTATTTTTTATATATGCAAAGCCTGCATCAAACAATGCTATGGTATCATTCCATCTAATTGCGGAGGTTTCGCTTCCAAGACAGACTATTATAAGCTCATGACCGAACCTCTCAGCCGTTGCAACAACACAGTAACCGGACATATCTGTCATACCTGTTTTAAGACCGGTGGCATATGTGTAATAATTCTCGCTGTCACGCTGGATAAGCTTATTTGAATTGTTCCAGAAGATCTGCTCACCTGAAAGATATGCAAGATCTCTGTACGCTTTATTTCCCGAAGCGGCTATCTCCTTAAAATTCTGAGAATAAAGGGTAATTCTCAGCAGATCCATAGCTGTTGTATAATGATTGTCATTATGAAATCCATCGGGACAGGTGAAATTAGTATTCTTGCAGCCTATCTCTTCTGCCTTCTCGTTCATTTTGTTGATAAAAACGTTCACAGCCTCATCGGCGGGAAGCTCCTCATTTTCTGCAATCATCCGTCCCGTAACTGCTGCGGCACAATATGCGGCGTCATTTCCCGAAGGAAGCATTATAGCATCAAGCATCATATCTCTGTCAAGCCTGCTTCCCTGATTAAGAAACGCAAGACTTGAACCGGGATTTACAAAATTCTGCTCATCGCCTGCTTCAAATACAGTGTCCTTGTCGGTATTTTCCATCATTACAGCCGCTGTAAGAATTTTCGTTGTACTTGCAGGATATGCCTTTTCCTCGGCATTTTTTGAATAGAGGACCTCCCTGCCCTGAACATCATACATAACGCAGTATGGCGTCTGGATTATCATATCGATAGGATAGCTGTCCTTCTGTTCAAAGATCTCGTTTTCGATTTTTATTTCTTCTTCACGCTGGGCTGCCTCAAGCTCCTCCTGAGTAGGAAGCGCCGCAAGCACCTGATATGCTGATGCGTCTACAGTCAGTTCCTTGACATTTTTTATCTGCGATAATGCCGAGAACAAAAGCCAGATACAGCCGCATAAAACGACAAGAATGAGAAAAATATATAATCTGCCTTGTCTTATCTTTCTTCGTCTGGCTTCTTCGGGGCTGTAACGCCTTCGCTGCTTTGCCATTTATATACATCCTTTCGGAAAAAATTCAAATCACTATTATTTATGATAACATATACACATATCCATTATCAATAGGCATTTTAACTAATTTTAGTTACAATTTGGTACACTTGTATAAATATCGGAATATAGGCATTTTCTGCTATTTTAATATAATTATTCAACGTATTTCGGGTATAAAAATCGAAATAATTATACACTATTGACGATATTGATTACAGAATTATAAATTATTTTGATATGGTATTGTTTTATCCCTTGTATTCTGATATAATGGGGTTACTGTCAAGTGACAGTATATTTCACAAAAAGAAAGGAAAAAGAAAATGAAAAAAAGGCTTGCAATTTTAACTGCAATTCTTGCGTGTGCATCTGTAATGACAGCATGCGGTGCTGATAAAAGCGAAACATCTGAAACAACTATCTCCGAAACTACCGTTCAGTCAGAAGCTATCGCAGAAGATACTTCCGCAGAAACAGTATCGGAAGCTGAGTCAGAAACTGAGTCAGAGGCCGTATCGGAAACCGAGTCTGCTGAAAATTCAGAGGAAATCACAGAGGACACAGAGCAGACAGAATCCGCAAATCCTCTCCAGCCTATAATTGACAAGGTTCTCAGCGAAAGCGAGTGGCCCGTTCTTGCAGAAGTGACTGACCCTGTAATGCTTACGGAATTTTTCACTCTTGACCCCGAGAATGCAAACTATAAGGAAATGATAGTTATGCAGTGCCCTATCAGCGCTACTATGAGCGAGATAATCATTATCAATGCTGAGGACGTTGACAGCGCAAAGGCTGACCTTGAAGCAAGACGCACCAAGGCTATCGAAGTTGATGCATGGTACCCTAACGACCAGATACTTGCAGAAGAATCTATCGTTGGTACTAACGGCAGCTATGCATATTTCATCATCGGAACAAACGCTGCAGCTGCAGAAAAATCCATAAACGATTATTTTGCATAATTACAAAATTTTATACACAATTAAGCCTCATTGAGTTTTACTGCTCATTGAGGCTTTTTTTGTCTAAAAAATCTCCTCAGAAGCCAACGAAAAGGGTTTCTGAGGAGATATGGGTTTATATTTTATACATTTGCAAAAATAGCATTTACTATGAGATCACATCTGACATTTGTGAAATTCGTGTCCCAACCTATAAACATCTGACCCTGTGAATTGAACGTGGGGATAAACGGCGGAACAGCGTCCTCGCCTTCTTTAACGGTCACAGGATAAAACTGTCCGTCAATTACAAAGGTAACGGTATAGGTATTGACATCGGAATTATCGGAAGTTTCGGTGGTATCACCGGACTTTGGAACAAGAATAGCAGTAATAACAATATCCTCGGTGATATTATATGGTGAACGATCCCAGCCTATGAATTCATATCCCGGAACATTTACCTCGGGAGGAACCGCGTCCTCGCCATGTTTAACTGTCTGAACGAAAAGCTGTCCATTAATATTAAAGGTTACGGTATGATATTCCGAAAAAGGATCCTCACCGTACGGTGTGGTAGTTGTATAATCTGTATCATCACCTGTGTCAACAAATTCGGAGTTATCGTCCTCAAAAATTGCAGAAATAGTTCTTTCGCTTGTGATATTTTTAAAGCTTTCATCCCAGCCAAGGAATTTCTTGCCGGGAATTACGGGGTCGGGAGGCTGTACAGCATCTCCGCCGTAAGGTACTTCCTGTGTGATGATCTCATCTTCAATGAATATGTATACGGTAATAAGCCTGTCATCATTATTCTGTGTCGTTGTTGCGGCGGCAGTAGTTGTTGTAACGGGAGGTTTTGTTGTTGCGGCCGTTGTTTGCTGAGTTGTTGCAGCAGTTGTAGTTGTGGTTTCGGAAGATGTTTCTTCACTTGTGCTTTCGGGAACGGTTGTTTCTGCGGAAGTAGCGGTTGTTTCTTCCGGAGGCGTTGTATCTGCGGTATCCTCATAAGCATTATCATATGCTGCCTTTATATCGGCTGCGGAAAATGCAAGGTCATGAAAAGCAGAGAAAGTGAGGATCTCACGAAGAGTTGCTGCACTGAAGGAAGAAAGATCCGTTGGGATATTAAGATAATCAAACTTTGGAAGAGAATCTGCACTGCTTACAAGTCCGCATAATCCCTCACCGAGATACTCGGGAGAATCGTTTTTCTCTCCGTCCTTGTCAATGGCATTTCCAAGAAGGTCATACATAAGTATCTGCGAACCGCCTGCAAAGGAAGCAATATGAGTAAGGTTAACTTCATCGGTTGAATAGCTTATCCTAAGCACTGCCTCGTCTGTTGTTACCGATGTATTCTGGGTCCTGACTATTACACCTGCCATGCACTTTTCCATGGAATTAACAAGAACAGCACCTCTGTTAAGATACAGCTCCCCATCATCCTTGCCGTTAAAGGGACCTGTAACAAACACCTGAGAAGACGGCTCAAGAACGATCGTATTTGAATCAAGATTATCCTTGGAGCGGTATATCAGCGTGCAGGCACCGTCACCGTTAACGGAAATAACATCGCCCTCCGAAAGAAATGTATCGGCAGCCAGCGCAGCAGTTTCGCCAGTATCGGTCCTTGACAGTGTTACATCACCCGATACAGAAGAAACATACAGCCCCGAACCATTTCTTCCCGAGGTAACAATAATTATTGTTGCAATAAGCACCACAAGTGCTACGGAAACTGAAATAATTGCGGTTTTAAAATTTCCCATAATATTTATCCTTTCATTAATATGAAAATTACTTTAAAACAATCAAGTTAATGCATCAG
>CAMAIG010000150.1 GCA_945835085.1 uncultured Ruminococcus sp.
ATCCTCTTATGTATGTGCTTGCAGTTGTATTTGTTCTGAAATACATCTTCCTGTAAGCTTATAAAAAAGAAACGCAGGTGTTCACTTTAAACTGAATACCTGCGTTATTTTTTTCTTATTTTACTTGTACATTACATCAATGTACTTGCTGATTATCTCAACGCACTTATCAAAGCCGTGCTCGCTTGTGTTGATGCAGAGGTCATAATTTCTAACATCAGACCATTCGTGACCTGTGTGAGCCTTGTAATATTCACTGCGCTCACGGTTGATTTTTTTGACCTGCTTTTCGGCTTCCTTATGGTCATATCCGCACACGTCCATAGTGTTCTTTATGCAGTTTTCCTTGTCAGCCCAAATAAACAGCTTAAGAGTGTTCTTTCTGTCAGCAAGGATAAAGTCCGCACAGCGTCCGATGATTATGCAGGGGCATTTTTTATCCGCAAGCTCCTTGATTATCTTTGCCTGAAAGCTGAAAAGATTTTCTTCAGAGGTAAAATCAGAACTGTCGGGCTTTGATATGCCGCCGTCGTAAACCTTTGCCTTTTTGAAAAGACCGCCGCTTGACTTTTCATCGGCAAGCCCGAAAAGTCCCTCATTTATGCCGCTGTCCTCGGACGCAAGCTTGATGAGGTCCTTATCATAATAGGGAATGCCAAGCTTTTTGCTGAGACGCTCGCCTATCTGATGACCGCCGCTTCCGAATTCTCTCGCAATTGTAATAACAAGATCGTCCATAATAACTCTCCCCGAAAAAATTTATTCGCCAAGGTATGCTTTCTTTACGGAATCATTGTTCATAAGCTCGTGAGCATCGCCCGACAGAACTATCTTTCCCGTTTCAAGAACGTAGGCACGGTTAGCAACGGAAAGCGCTTTCTTTGCATTCTGCTCAACAAGGAGCACCGTGGTTCCGCTCTCGTTCACCGACTGAATGATATCAAAAATTTCCGAAACATACAAGGGTGAAAGACCCATTGAAGGCTCGTCCATAAGGATAATTGAAGGGTGGGACATAAGAGCACGTCCCATAGCAAGCATCTGCTGCTCACCGCCCGAAAGAGTTCCCGCAATCTGTGTGCGGCGCTCTTCAAGACGAGGGAAACGCTTGAATACCTCTTCAAGAGTATTCTCTATCTCCGCTTTGTCCTTTCTGGTAAATGCACCAAGCATAAGGTTTTCATAAACGGTAAGCTCCTGAAAAATACGACGTCCCTCGGGAACGTGCGCCATTCCCATTGATACTATCTTATGAGCGGGAGTTTTTGTAAGCTCTGTGCCGTTGAAGGTAATGCTGCCCGATTTCGCGGGAACAAGACCCGATATGGTGTGGAGAATGGTGGTCTTTCCTGCACCGTTTGCGCCGATAAGGGCAATTATCTCCCCCTGCTCAACTTCAAAGGATATGCCCTTGATGGCATTTATTGCGCCGTAATATACCTGTAAGTTTTCAATATGAAGCATCGACATAGCGTTTTCTCCTTATTCTCCCAAATATGCGGTGATTACCCTTGGATCGTTAAGGACTTCCGCAGTTTCGCCCTTTGCAAGCTCCTGACCGAAGTTAAGCACCGTAACCTTTTCGCATATGCCCGAAACCAGCTTCATATCGTGCTCGATAAGAAGAATAGTCATATCGAAATTATCACGGACGAAACGTATGGTGTTCATAAGCTCAGCCGTCTCGTTGGGGTTCATTCCGGCAGCAGGCTCGTCAAGGAGCAAAAGCTTTGGATTTGTAGCCAGTGCACGGGCTATCTCCAGCTTTCTCTGCTTGCCGTAGGGAAGATTTGATGCAAGCTGCTCCTTTTCGCCATCAAGCTCAAAGACCTTGAGCAGCTCTGTGGCTCTTTCGTCCATTTCCTTTTCTTCCTTGAAATATCTGGGCAGACGGAGAATTCCCTCAATAGTGGAATACTTTTTCTGATTGTGAAGTCCCACCTTTACGTTGTCAAGAACGGACATTTCCTTGAAAAGACGGATATTCTGAAAGGTTCTGGCAATGCCGTCCTTGTTTATCTGCGCAGGGTGCTTGCCTGTGATGTTCAGTCCGTCAAGGATTATTGAGCCCGAAGTTGGCTTGTAAACGCCTGTGAGCATATTGAAAACTGTGGTCTTTCCTGCGCCGTTGGGACCGATGAGTCCGTAAAGCTGGCCCTTGTTTATGGTAAGATTGAAATTGTCAACAGCTTTAAGTCCGCCGAACTGTATGCAGAGATTTTTTACTTCAAGCATTACAGAGGTCTCTTTTTCTGTGTTCAGAGCTTTGTTTTCACTCATTTTGATTCACCTCCGACAGCTTTTTTCTTAGGTTTGAGCTTCTGAAAGAATGGAAGTGCGGCAATGCGCTCTCTGATGGAAATGAAATAAGGTGCATTGTTGAAGAGCATCATCACGATAAGCACGATCGCATAAATAAGCATACGGTAGTCGCCCAGCTCACGGAATATCTCGGGAAGAGCATAGAGCACTACGGTTGCTATAACAGAACCTCTCATACTGCCAAGACCGCCGAGAACGACGAATACAAGGATAAGTATTGAGAAGTTGTAGTCGAACTTTTTGGGTGCGAGAACCGCGAGTGAATGGGAATAAAGAACGCCTGCAACGCCTGCGATAGCGGCTGAGATAACGAATGCAACGAGTCTGTACTTTGTAACGTTGATGCCTACGGACTGTGCGGCGATGTAGTTGTCTCTTATCGCCATACAAGCACGTCCTGTCTTGGAATCAACAAGGTTCATTATAACGATAAGGCTTATCATAAGAACAATGACAACAAGAAGAAGAGTGGTGTCCTGAGGAGCCTTGATACCCTGAGCGCCCTTGAAGATATCAACGGCTGATGCGGCATCAATATCGGCAACGGGTGCTGCGAAGGAGAAATGAACGCCGTTAATGTCCTTGGTGATGTAAATGTTATTTGCGATACTTTTGATTATCTCGCCGAAGCCGAGGGTAACGATAGCAAGGTAGTCGCCTCGGAGACGAAGAACGGGAATGCCTATCAGGAAGCCGAATATGGCAGCGGCAATTCCACCGATGATTATTGCAAGGATAATTCTGACAATAGGAGATGTTACAGTGTCCTGAACGAGTATGGAGAACACGCCGCCCACATATGCGCCCACGCACATAAAGCCTGCATGGCCGAGGGAAAGTTCACCGAGGATACCGACGGTAAGGTTCAGTGAAACGGAAAGGATTATGTAAATTCCGATAGGGATAAGCAGACCGCTGAGCTTGCTTCCGAGAATACCCGCAGATGAAAGAATACTGCATATGATGAAGAATACAAGGACTATCCCGCAGGTAACGATATTATTTTTTGTAGTTTTTTTCATGCCCTGCGCCCCCTTATACCTTTTCGTTTATATTCTTGCCCATAATACCTGTAGGCTTAACGATAAGCACAACGATAAGCACGAGGAACACGATTGCGTCGGAGAGCTGAGAAGAAATATATGCCTTTGATAGGTTTTCGATAACGCCAAGGAGAATTCCGCCTATCATAGCGCCGGGAATGCTGCCGATGCCGCCGAAAACTGCTGCAACGAATGCCTTGATGCCGGGCATTGAGCCTGTGTAGGGGCTGATCTGGGGATAAGATGAGCAAAGGAGCACACTGGCAACGCCTGCAAGTGCGGAGCCGATAGCAAATGTAAGGGAAATGGTAGAATTTACATTTATTCCCATAAGCTGTGCAGCACCCTTGTCCTCAGAAACCGCAAGCATAGCTTTTCCTGCTTTTGTCTTGTTGATGAAGAATGTGAGACAGATCATAATGATGACGGAAACTACAATTGAAATGATAGTCTCCATTGATATCGTAACACCGCCGATAGTGACGGGAGCCACATTCTTTACAACCGACGTAAAGCTCTGAGATGCGGAGCCGAAGATAATGAGAGCAACATTCTGGAGCAGGTAGCTTACACCGATAGCGGTTATGAGCACCGCAAGGGGCGATGCATTTCTCAGAGGTTTATAGGCAACCTTTTCCACAATCACACCGAGCAAGGTGCAGACGATGATGCCGATGACCACTGAAAGCCATACGGGACACCATTCAGTAGACATTGCGGTGAAAACTGTAAAACCTCCCACCATAATAATATCACCGTGGGCGAAGTTCAGCATTTTTGCAATGCCGTAAACCATTGTGTAGCCCAGAGCGATAAGAGCGTAGATGCTGCCAAGACTTATTCCGTTTACAAGATAAGAAATGAAACTCATCATAAGAGCCTTGACTCCTTTCATTTTTTATTCTGCTGCAAATTAAAGCATATCTGCAAGCAAAAATGTTTTAATTTACAGCAGCTTTATTTTATCATAATATTGCAAATAAGGCCCGCATATCACAGCCCATTAAAAGGGCTGTGCAGTATATACGGGTCTTAGATGCGAAATTATTCAGTGACTAAATTAAAGAGCAGCGTAGGAGCCTGTCTTTGTACCGTCCTCGTTTTCTGTAATAACGATCTGCATAGCCTTAGGATCCTTTGTAGGCTCACCGTCAGCTGTCCAAGTGATAGTACCTGTAACGCCTTCAACTGTGATCTCAGTCATAGCAGTCTTGAGAGCGTCGCAGAGGTCAGAAGCGGAGATGGAAGCATCTGTGATGCCAGCCTTTTCCATAGCAGCCTTTACAGCATAAACAGCATCATAGCCGTCAGCAGCGAACTGAATGGGAACTTCACCGTTGTAAGCGTTCTTGTAAGCTGTTGTGAAAGCAACAGTCTTTTCATCGGTAGCGTCTGCTGCAAAAGGAGTAAGGAGCATTACGCCCTCAGAAATTGCAACATCATCGCCGAGCTGGTCGATAAGTCCGTCAAGACCGTCGCAGCCGAAGTACTTAACGTTAAGACCTGCCTTATCAGCCTGCTGGAGGATAAGAGCTGCTTCCTGATAGTAGATAGGGAGGAAGAGAAGCTCTGCGCCGGATTCATGGACCTTCTGGATCTGTACGGAGAAGTCAGTCTTGGAGTCAGCGGTA
Organism: uncultured Ruminococcus sp.; assembly: GCA_945835085.1. GTDB lineage: Bacteria > Bacillota > Clostridia > Oscillospirales > Ruminococcaceae > Huintestinicola. Next base: position 4,997 of record CAMAIG010000150.1, read on the forward strand.
AATGCCTCAGCAGCAACTACCTCAAGATTCTGATTTGCAGCCTCAGCAGCAAACTTCTCATAGATACCTGTGGAATAAACATCGGAGCTGTCGTAAATTGCAGCTACCTTGGTAGCAAGACCGTTCTGAGCGATGTACTGTGCGGAAGCTGTACCCTGGTTGGGGTCATTGAAGCAGATACGGAATGCGTTGT